>JAJXTT010000199.1 GCA_021783525.1 Pseudomonadota bacterium | reverse complement strand
CGCGACCTGCTGAGCGGTCAGGGCGACCTGCTGCTGTCGAAGGACCACTTGCTGGACGCTTCATTGATCGATCAGATAAGAGGCTTCAAACAACTCGGTGACGAACTGGTCATTTACGTGCTTGACAGAAAGTGACGCGCGGCCCGGCATTTTACCGGGAGCGCGACGACAGGCCGACTTCCAACTAATCGGGACAATCCATCGTGAAGATAGAACAGCAATACTGGACCGCCGGCGAAGGCTGGAAAATCGAATCGGCGGCGCAACTCGACGGCAACGCGTCCCTGGTGCTGGCTTTCGGTGCGGGGCAGATCCTGGGGGACGCCGTAGTGATGGATGAAGTGCGCGCCCGTTATCCAGGCGCCCTCATTGCGGGCTGCTCAACTTCCGGAGAGATCTGCGGGATCCGCGTACGCGACGATTCCCTGGTCGTTACCGCGCTGCGCTTTGAACACACTGCGCTCAGGCTTGTGCATGAGGTCCTTGCGGAGGGGGGCGACAGCTTATCCGCGGGTGAGCGCTTGGCCAAAGCGCTTCCGGCACAGGAATTGGTGCATGTGTTGGTATTCTCCGACGGGCTGAAGGTCAACGGCAGCGAACTGGCTCGCGGTCTGCGCGAGAACTTGCCTGTCGACGTGGCTGTCACTGGGGGGCTGGCAGGGGATGGTACGGCTTTCCGGCAGACCCTGGTTTTCGCGGAACGCGTGCCTGGCAATGGCGTGATCGCCGCGCTGGGTCTTTACGGAAACCGGCTCAGGGTTGGCTACGGCTCACTCGGTGGCTGGGATTCATTTGGTGCGGAGCGCAGGATCACCCGCTCCAAAGGCAATGTGCTATATGAATTGGACGGGCGCTCGGCACTGGAGCTGTACAAGAAATACCTGGGCGAACGATACACCGGACCGGCAGATGCGCTGCTGTTCCCCCTGATGCTGCGCTACGGCGAGGATGATATTGGATTGGTTCGCACGGTGCTGGCCGTCGATGAGGAAGCGCAGAGCCTGACCTTCGCGGGTGACATGCCGGAGGGCGGTTACGCACGATTGATGAAGGCCAATTTCGACCGTCTTGTCGATGGTGCGGAGGGTGCGGCGCGTGCCAGTTACGAGATGCTGGGCTCCATCGAGCCGGAACTGGCTTTGCTTGTCAGCTGCGTCGGGCGCAAGCTGGTGCTGAAACAGCGCATCGAGGAGGAAGTCGAAAGCGTTCGCGGAGTGCTGGGAAAGAATGCGGTGCTGGCCGGCTTTTATTCGTACGGCGAAATCTGCCCGCATGGCGCCATCACGCAGTGCGAGTTGCACAACCAGACAATGACGATCACCACGTTTTCGGAGAGATGAACTGTGCACAGGCTGCTCGAACGCCAGATCAAGCGTTACATGGAGGAACAGGCGATGCTGCCGCCGGGGTTCGAGAATTTCATTGCAGCGGTGAATGAAGCGTATATCAGCGCCGACGCCGATCGCCTGATGATCGAGCGCTCCCTTGATCTGATGTCGAAGGAACTGACCGAGGCCAATGCCGACCTGCGCAATGAACTGGCAGAACGCAGGCGTACCGAAGCGGCTCTGAACAAGGAAAAGGAAGAGCAGCGCATCCTGATCAAGAAGCTGGAAGATGCTTACAGCCTCATGCTGCAGTCGGAGAAGATGGCATCGATAGGCCAGCTTGCAGCAGGCGTGGCTCACGAACTGAACAATCCGATCGGCTTCGTATACTCCAACCTGGGTACGCTGGAAAAATACGTGCAATCCACGTTCCGCATGATCGAGCTGTACGAAAAGGCTGAAGAGGCGATTCCCGATCAGGATGTGCGGAATTTGCTGCAGACGGCCAAAAAGGAATTGGATATCGCGTTCCTGAAAACGGACCTGAGCGCATTGATGGAGGAATCCAAGGACGGGATCACCCGGGTCAAAGTGATCGTGCAGAACCTGAAGGACTTTTCCCACGTGGGCGCTTCCGACGAATGGCATTTCTCCGACCTGCACAAAGGACTCGACAGCACCCTGAGCATCGTCAACAACGAAATCAAGTACAAGGCCACCGTGGTCAAGGAGTATGGCGATATCCCCGAAGTGGAGTGTCTGGCTTCGCAACTCAATCAGGTGTTCATGAACCTGCTGGTGAACGCTGCGCACGCAATTGCGGAAAGAGGCACGATCACGATCCGCACAGGGCAGGAGGCGGATCAGGTATGGGTGGACATCGCCGACACCGGGCACGGCATCCCTCCCGAGCACATGCAGAAGATATTCGATCCATTTTTCACCACAAAACCGGTCGGTAAAGGGACTGGGCTGGGGCTGTCGCTATCCTACGGAATCGTGCAGAAGCACCACGGGAGAATGGATGTGCAGAGCGAAGTCGGCAAGGGGACAACATTTCGTGTCTGGCTGCCCGTAAAGCAGCCTCAATGACCGGCCTGAGAAGGCAACTGATGGTTAAGGGATACGGAAGAGATCGGCAATTTTTGAATGGGGGCCGGAATGTACACTGAAGCCGATGAGAAATTCATAGCCTTCAACTGGGACAATAAATTCGATACCGGTGTCGATGCGGTGGATGTCCAGCATCAGAAGCTGGTGGACATCATCAACCGCCTGGGTTCCATCAGCGCAAACCAGACCAGTTACGCGGAGCTAGACGCGATTCTGAACGAACTGGCGAATTACACGGTGTACCATTTCGAAGCCGAAGAAAAGCTGATGAAGCACTATGCGATAGATGAGGCCCACCAAGCTGTCCATATCAAGGCGCATCAGCATTTCGCCAGCCAGGTGACACAGGCGGCGAAGATTCTCCGGAGCAGTCCCGACATTTCCCGGCAACTTCTCACACCGCTGCTGAAATATCTCACCAACTGGCTGGTACAGCATATCCTTGGTCTGGATAAACGCATGACCCAGGAAGTCCTGGCCTTGCAGGCCGGAGACAGTCACGACGAGGCCACCCGCAAGGCGACCGTCTTCATGACCCAGGCGGCAAACGTGCTGATGGAAGCACTGAACGAGATGTATGGAAAACTCGGGGACAAGACACTGGAGGTGATGAAGAAGAACCAGGAACTGGAAGCGGAACAGGAAGCGCTGCGCGCACTGAATGAACAACTGGAACAGCGCGTGCAACAGCGAACCGCCGCGGTGGAGCAGGCCAATCGCCAGTTGCAGTCCAATAACGCCGAACTCAAACAGCTCAACGAACGGCTGGAATCCGCGCAGAACCAGCTGCTGCAGGCAGAGAAGATGGCGTCCATCGGCCAGCTGGCGGCCGGCGTGGCGCACGAGATCAACAATCCCGTCGGATTCGTCAATTCCAACTTGGGCACGCTGGGCAAATATATCGGCAGCATGTTCCAGGTGATCGACGCTTATGCAGCAGAAGCCGGCAACGAGGCCAGTGTATTTCCCGAGGTGACCCGGGTCAAGAAAGCCGTGGACTTCCCCTACCTGGTCGAAGACATCCCCAATCTCTTGAAAGAGTCCCAGGATGGCCTGGCGCGAGTCAAGCGCATCGTCCAGGACCTCAAGGATTTTTCTCACGTCGACGAAAGCACTTGGCAGCACGCCAACCTCGAGAACGGGATGGACAGCACGCTGAATGTCGTAGCGAACGAGATCAAATACAAGGCGGAAGTGATCAGGGAGTATGCGGGGCTGCCGGAAGTGGAATGCATGCCGTCGCAGATCAACCAGGTGTTCCTGAACCTGTTGATGAACGCCGTACAGGCGATCGACAGGAAAGGTGTCATCACGGTCCGTACCGGAAGCAGCGAACAGGAGGTGTGGGTGGAGGTGGAAGATACGGGCCAGGGCATCGCTCCTGAACATATTAACCGCATCTTTGATCCCTTTTTTACCACCAAGCCGGTAGGTAAAGGTACCGGTCTTGGCTTGTCGCTGTCATACGGCATCGTGCAGAAGCACCACGGACGCATCGAAGTGAACAGTGAAGTGGGTAAAGGCACCCGGTTCAGGATATGTTTGCCCGTGCGGCAAGCGCCCATGAGCTGACCTTGGCATTGCGCGCGAAGGTGTGTGGTTCGGCAACATTCCGACGTTGCTATCGTAATTATCTTTTATATACAAATAGATAAAATTAATATTGTGTCGATCATGGCATTGGCTGCCTGTTTTCCTATAATTGATTAATCATATTTTTAGATTGGTAAAACAAATATAATTGGTTTGATTAATTAATCTTCTTCACGCATATTTCTGTCCGGCAATCGAGACCAATCATGACCCTGGAGCAGTTAAGAATTTTTGTCGGTGTAGCAGAACGTGAGCACATGACCAGAGCAGCCGCAGCGCTCAATGTGACTCAG
>JAJXTT010000198.1 GCA_021783525.1 Pseudomonadota bacterium | reverse complement strand
ACCACCAATTTCCTGCACGGCATGCCCCAATATGCCGTCTCCATCGGCCTGCAGCACAACGGCGTGCTGACTCAGGCCGTCGTGTACGACCCGACCAAGAACGACCTGTTCACCGCCACGCGCGGCCGCGGCGCATTCCTCAACGACAAGCGCCTGCGCGTCAGCAAGCGCAAGGAAATGGCCGACAGCCTGATCGGCACCGGCTTCCCCTACAGCAACTTCGCCCATATCGATGCCTACATGGCGATCTTCCGCGACCTCATGCAGAAGACCGCAGGGTTGCGCCGCCCCGGCGCAGCCTCGCTCGACCTGGCCTGGACTGCCGCAGGCCGTTACGACGGCTTCTTCGAGACCGGGCTCAAGCCCTGGGACATGGCCGCCGGATGCCTGCTGATCACCGAAGCCGGCGGCATGGTCAGCGACCTGAAAGGCGCGGACGCCTTCCTCCAGAGCGGCCATGTCTGCGCGGGCAACCCGTTCATCCACCCGCAACTGCTCGAAATCATCGCGCCGCACCTGACACCCGGACTCAAGGCCTGACGCCACGTAGCTATGGAGTCCACCCTGTTCGTACTCGCGATCGCGACCATCCTCATCGTCCTGATCTTCGAGTACACCAACGGATTCCATGACGCCGCCAACATCATCGCCACGGTCATCGCCTCGCGCGCGATGACGCCGGTGCAGGCCGTTGTGCTGGTCGCCTTCTTCGAATTCCTCGGCCCGCTGCTGGGCGGCACGGCGGTAGCCGACACCATCGGCAAGCTCATCACGCTGGACGATCTCGACCGCGAACTGTCCCTGACCATCGTGCTGTGCGGCCTGGTCGGCGCCATCGCGTGGAACCTGCTGACCTGGTGGCGCGGCATTCCCTCCTCGTCGTCGCATGCGATGGTGGGCGGACTGGCCGGCGTGGTGGTGGTCGCTACCGGGTCCGGTCATGTCGCGTGGGGATTCGGCGACCTGTTGCACGGCGAGCTGAACGGCGTCACCAAAGTGGTCGCCGCCCTGGTCCTCTCGCCCATCATCGGTTTCTGGGTCGGTTTCGCGCTGCACAAGGTCATGCTGCGGTTGCTGCGCGGGGCCCATCCGTCCATCAACCGCGACCTGCGCCACCTGCAATTCGTCACTTCCGCCGGACTGGCTTTCTCGCACGGCGCCAACGACGCGCAAAAGAGCATGGGCATCCTCACGCTGGTGCTGCTGCTCGGCGGATTCATCCCGACCTTTGAAGTGCCGTTGTGGGTGATCGTCGTCTGCTCCTGCGCCATCACGCTGGGCATCCTTTCCGGCGGCTGGCAAATCGTGCGCACGCTGGGCTTTTCCATATACAAGATACGCCCGCTGCATGCGCTGGATTCGCAGATGACGGCCGCCACCGTGATCTTCAGTTCGTCGCTGTTCGGCGCCCCCGTCTCCACCACCCATGTGGTCGCTTCCTCCATCATGGGCATCGGCGCCTCGGAGCGGCCGAAAGCCGTGCGCTGGAACAAGGCCTTCGAGATCGCCACCACCTGGCTGATCACCATACCCGGCGCGGCATTGATGTCGATTTGCTGCTATCTTGTCGTCCGCGCATTTACCTGAATGAACCGCATGCCCGACGCCTCCAAAACGCTGCTCGCGAGAATCCTGGACAGGGTCTTCCCCAAGGTCCCCGACTTCTTCCATATGCTCACGGAGCAGACCCTCATGGTGGCGCAAACCGTCAACCTGCTGGTCGAATACATGGAACACGGCGACCCGAAGATCGCCGAGAGACTCAAGCAGGACGTGCACGAGGCCGACCTGATCAAGATGCGCAACCTGCACGAACTCAACGACGCCTTCTCCACCCCCATCGACCGCGAGGACATCTACCGCGCCATCATCGCGCTCGACGAGATCGTGATGTACTGCAAGACCACGGTGCACGAGATGGACGTGCTCGGCGTCACACCGGATGCCTTCATGCGCGACATCTCGCATTGCATCAAGGAAGGCGTCGATGCGCTGGCCGAAGGTTACGCCAAGCTGGGCACCACGCCTGCCACCGCCGCGCTGAATGCAGACGCCGCGCGCAAGGCCGAACGCCATGCCGAGAAACTGTACCGCGTGGCACTGCCCATCCTGTTCGAGGGCAGCGACTACATCAACATGTTCAAACGCCGCGAAATCTACCGGCACCTGACCAATGCCGCCGAGAACATGGCGCTGTGCGCCAACCGCCTGCACGACATCGTGGTTAAAATCTCCTGACCGATATATCAAGGAACAATTCTTATGAGCAACGCAGTATTACGACCGAATCCGGATTTCTAAAACATGATCGAAATAACCAACCTCACCTTCGACTACCCCGGCCACCGCGCGCTCAACGACGTCACGCTGACCGTCGCCAACGGCAGCGTCACCGCGCTGGTCGGCCCCAACGGCGCGGGCAAGACCACGCTGATGCGCTGCATCGCCGGGCTGGAGACGCCGCTCACGGGCACCATCACGGTCGCCGACATGGATGTCAGCGACCGGACGCGCGACGTGCACCGCATCATGGGCTACCTCTCCGATTTCTTCGGCCTCTACCAGGACCTCACGGTGGCGCGCTGCCTGGAATATGCCGCCGCCGCGCAAGGCCTGCCGGAAGCCGACATCCCCGCCGCGATCGAACGCACCGCGCAACGGCTAAACCTGAGCGACCGCCTGCAGCAGACCAGCGGCAGCCTGTCGCGCGGCCTGCGCCAGCGCGTCGCCATCGGCCAGGCCATCATCCACCAGCCCAAGGTGCTGCTGCTCGACGAACCCGCCTCCGGGCTCGATCCCGAAGCGCGCGCCAGCCTGGCCGAGTTGTTCCGCCAGTTGCAGGCTGATGGCATGACCTTGCTGGTGTCCTCTCATATTTTGTCCGAGCTCGACGAATACTCCACGCACATGCTGGCTCTGCGCGACGGCCGCATCCTGGAGAACCGCGAGATCAAGCTGGCGCACCAATCGGACGTGCACCGTTGCCTGCATCTCGACCTTGCGCAGCCGGACGCGCTCCTGCCGGAGTGGTTGCGGGCCTATGCCCAGGTCACCGTAAAAACGGCGACCGCCGAACACGCCGAGTTCGACTTCCACGGCGACCTGCAGGCGCAGGCCCTGCTGCTGAAATCGCTGATACATGAAGGCTTCACCGTGAGCAGCCTCGCCGAACACAAGGAGAACCTGCAACAGTCCTATCTGCGCTCCGTCGCAGCCCATCTGGAGGCGCAGCAATGAACAACCCCGAATTCAAGCGCAACCTGTGGCTGTCTTTCTCCCGGCATCGCCTGATCGGCATGCCGTCGCTGCTGGGACTCACCTTCCTCGCGCTCACCTTTACCGACCAGCAGGGCGAAGTCGCCGGGAGCCTGTATAACGTTTCCGTCTGGCTATTCATCTTCATCGTCTGGGTGTGGGGAGCACGCAATGCGAACGCCACCATCGTCGACGAGTTGCGCGACCATACCTGGGACCAGCAGCGCATGAGCGCACTCGACCCGTGGACGATGACCTGGGGCAAGCTGTTCGGCTCGACCTCGTTCAACTGGTACGGCGGCCTGATGTGCCTGGCGGTCATCGCCATATCCGGCTTCGGCGCCGGCAAGCCGGACGTCATCGCCACGCTGCTGACCCTGTGCGCGGTCGGTGTGCTGCTGCACGCCAGCCTGATCGCACTCAACCTGCATACCAGCCGGTTCGAGTCGCGCATCATCCAGCGCGGCGGCCTGGGCTGGCTGATGATCGTACTGGTCTTCATTTTCATGCCCGCCTTCGCCCTGCAACCGGCGCAATCCGTCACCTGGTGGGGGATGGAGATCGACCATGCCGTCTTCTGGCTGGGCAGTTCCCTGCTGTTCGCCGGCTGCGCCACCTTTGCGGCCTGGCGCGTCGTCTGCAACGCGCTGCAAGTGCGCACCCTGCCCTGGGCCTGGCCTGCGTTCGCCTGCATCCTCGCCTTCTATCTCGGCGGTCTGGTGCCTGGAGGCGGTATCCAGCCGCTGCTGGTGATCGGCCTGCTCGTCTCGGTCGCCATGTCGTACATCGCAATGTTCACCGAACCCAACACCCTGCTGCGCTGGCGCAAGCTGCGCCTTCTGCAGGAAAGACAGGACAGCCGCGGCTGGCTGGAGCACCTGCCGCTGTGGCCGACCACGCTCGCGCTGGGCTTCGTGTTCGCCTTCCTGATCCTGCTTACTGCGCACGACGTGCAACCGGGAACCGGCCGGATGGCGCTGATCGAAGCGCCGCATGCGCTCACCATCGCGCTGATGCTGTTGCGCGACGCCTGCATCCTGCTGTTCTTCGCGTTCGCACCGAACGCGAAGCGTGCGGCGGGCGCCGCGATGCTGTACC
>JAJXTT010000197.1 GCA_021783525.1 Pseudomonadota bacterium | reverse complement strand
TTGTCGTAACCGACGATGCCGGTGACCGGGTCCTTGGTCATCGCCGATACCGGGCAGGCCGACACGCAGGACGGGTCGGCGCAGTGCAGGCACGACACTTTCATGAACGCGAAGCCGTCCTTCTCGCTGTCCTTGTTTTCGGCGGTGCCGTTCTGGTACACCTTGATCACGTTGAGCGTCTTGCCGGAAATGTCGAGTGGGGTGTCCCACAGATGGTCTTCCGTGGAGAACTCCGGCGGCATGTCGTTGACTTCCTTGCAGGCCGAGACGCAGGCCTTGCAGCCGATGCACAGCGTGCTGTCGTACAGCAGCCCCAGCGCTTCGCCCGGCATGGCCTTGTTCTCGCGCGCCTCGGCCGGCGCCCCCGCTGCAAGCAAGGTGCCCCCGGCCAGCGCTCCCTTGAGGAAATCGCGCCGGCTGATGGTCATGATGGGTTCCTTTCCTCTTGCTTCTTGTGCGCGTCGCCCTCGTCGAGCTTGACGTTCTTGCCCAGGTTCTTCGCCATCATCGCGCCTGCGCCCGCGGCCGCTCCGGCCACTGCGGCGGCGAGAATCAGCGCGCCGGTGCTCGGGCCCTTGCCCTGGTCTTCGATGATGCCCGGGAATCCTGCAGGCGGACGCACCGACTTCACCTCCGCCAGCGCGTGGATAGGCTTGGCGAACGCGATGCCCTTCTCGGTGCAGCCGATGCAGGGGTGACCGGTGCCGACCGGCCAGCTGGCATTGCCGACGTCGCCGAACAGGATCGCCGGACAGTTCGCGTGCGTCTCCGGCCCCTTGCAGCCGAGCTTGTACAGACAGTAGCCGCGGCGATGTCCCTCGTCGCCGAACTCCAGCGCGAAACGGCCCGCGTCGAAGTGCGCGCGGCGTTCGCAGTTTTCATGGATCAGGCGCGAATAGGCGAATCTGGGACGGCCGGTATCGTCCACGTCGGGCAGCTTGCCGAAGGTGAGGAAGTGCACGACGGTGGAAAGGAAGTTGTAGGGATTGGGAGGGCAGCCGGGAATGTTGGGGATCACTTTGCCGAGGACCTCGCCCGCGCTCTTTGCGCCGGTGGGGTTGGGCGGCGTGGAGGGCATGCCGCCCCAGGAAGCACAACTGCCGATGGCGACGACCGCGGCAGCATCGGCTGCACATTCCTTCAGCATCTCGATCGCGGTCTGCCCGCCGACCTTGCAGTAGATGCCGTTGTCCCGGGTCGGGATGGCGCCTTCCACTACCAGTATGTATTTGCCCTTGTTCGCCTTCATCGCCGACCTGCGCGCCGCTTCGGCCTGGTGGCCGGCAGCTGCAAACAGCGTCTCGTGGTAGTCGAGGGAGATGATGTCGAGGATCAGTTTTTCCAGCGTGGGATGCTCTGCGCGCAACAGCGATTCGGTGCAGCCGGTGCACTCCTGGAAGTGCAGCCAGATCACCGAGGGGCGTTTCTTCGTAGCCACGGCCTTCGCCATCGCCGCTTCCGCGCCCTTGGGCAGGCCCATCGTTGCTGCCATCGCTGCCATCATTTGCAGGAAACTGCGCCGCGAGATGCCCAGGCGTTTTTCCAGCGCCAGCATGCTTTCGTCGTTTTCAAAGCTGTTCTCGTTCATAACCTCGACCCCTTGTTTTCGATGCGTCACATGAAATCAGAAACGTTCATTGCACCGATCCATAACAAGGACCATGCCAACAATACCAATCGTAGGGTTAACAGTTACTTGACATTCGGCCGACAAATAATTCCGTCGATTATGAGTAACCGAAGTAACCGTATTCGGGATGAACCGGAAATGATCTTTACAGGGAAATTGCCTGAGATAAATACTAGGTGATTGTTTTACTTGATTAAATTGCTACGGCTAAATTGGGGCGTACTCGGCATATCAGTATTGCTGCTTATATGGTTGGATTTTTCGCAGTGCTAGAATCATCCCAACGTATTTTTAACAGTAACAAACTGAGTTATCCTGTATCCGTAACAATCTGCCAGGGGGGCAAATCATGAACCATCTCATCGGCCAGGTTTCGTATCCGGTCTTTGTCTCAGGCGTCTTTGTATTCTTCATACTCGCCAGCATCTTTTCTTTCATCGTCGGCATAGGCCTGGCGACGCGCAACGCAGCGATGCTGCGATTCTTCAACTTCATGAACAAGAGCTACTCCACGCGACGCATCACCCGGCCTTTGATCAAGCCGTTGACCGAGCCGCACTTCGTCGAGCCGACGTTGCTCAAACACCCGCGCATGCTGGGCGGCGGCATCGTCCTGGGGGCCATCGCGTCCATCGTGTTGCTCAAGCAGGTGGACGCCATCGTGTTTGAACCCATGTATTCCGGATCTTTTACCAAGGAAGCGGCGGAGATCTTGTCGGGCTACACCCATTCCTTCCTGCTGGTCGGCAACGCGCTCTGCATCCTCGTCGGCATGATGCTGCTGTTCTTTCCCAAGGTCCTGTCGACCATAGAGAGCTATACCGACAAATGGTACAGCTTGCGCAAGCAGACCCGTCCCCTGCACGAGAGCTATATCGAAGTGGACAAATGGGTGCTGGCGCATCCCACCGTCTCGGGCGTTACGCTGAGCCTGCTGTCGCTGGGGTTGGGTATCTCGATGTACGTGCGTCTCTGATACTCGGCTGACAATGCAAACGATCAGGGCCATGCCGCGAGGCATGGCCTTTTCGTTTTATCCATGGAAATGCCGGGCAAGCCTGCTTTTTTCCCGCGCCCTCCGGGCGAGGGGATTTGATCCGCGTTTCTCCGGGTGTTCCGTGCGAACGGATGCGCTTATCCGGCGACGTTGAATGCCATCGTGAACAAAGCGCCGCCGCCGGGAGCATCGGCCAGGGCGACGCTGCCGCCGCCGTGCGCTTCGGTGACAGCCTTGCACAAGGACAGTCCCAGGCCGGTCGAAGCCGGCTTCCCGGGCGACGCTTCTTGCGCGGCGCTCCCGGTACGAGTCGGCCCGGGACCATCGTCGAGCACGAAGAACGTCAGCCGATCCGCATCCTGCTCGAACCAGATGTCCACCTTGCTCGCGGCATAACGCACGGCATTGTTCAGCGCCGATTCGAGCGCCAGATCGACCAGGTATTCGTCGAGCAAGGCGACGCCCTTGCGCCTGACCTCTGGCGCGATCCTGATCCCGAGATCGTCGACGCACACCTCGATGGCATGGCCATGCCGGCTACCCATGATGGCCGACTGGCTGCCGGCGACCAGGTCTTCCAGGAATTCGAACAGCTCGACTTCGCTGATGTTGGGCTTCAATCCGGCATGCTCGTGCTTGTAGAGCGTCAGGAAACCGATCAGGCGATTCTTCAGTTCGATGCAGCGCTGGTAGGCCTTGCGCGCCTCATCCGGCGCATCGGCGCGGTGGTTGAGCTGCTCCAGGTCGGCCTCCAGCAGCGCCAGCGAATTCTTGATGTCGTGGATCACCAGCGCGGATAGTTTCTCCTGCATCATGCCCCCGTCAACTGGTCATAGAAACGGTAGAAGCCCATCACCTTCTCGTTGTGCGGCACCAGCTTGTCCAGCACCGCCAGATAGCTCTTGGCACGCTCCTGCACATCTTCGTCGATGCCATCCCGCTTCAGCCACAGAAGGTGGAGTTGCGCCGCCGCGAACAGCGCTTCGATGTTGTCGCTCTGGATGGCCAGCGCATCAAGCACCTTGCGGTAGGCGGCGTCGAATTGCGCCACATGCATCGATTTCCGCGCCTCGTCCACCAGCGCCAGCACCCGTCTTTGTCCCGCATCGATAACTTCCTCGACCTTGTCGTGCTGCCCGGTGTCGATCATCGACTTGGTGACATGACGCGCGATGCGTTCCCGCTCCAGGCCGCTCGACTGCACCGCCTGCGTCAGCATCTTCAGTCCGAGGACGGAATCCCCCATCTTGAAAGCGGCCTTGCCGATCAGGTTCATGGCGGAACTGCCGCTCTCCGGCGTCAGCAGCCGCTGCGCGCGCTCCAGCAGGCGTTTCGCCGCCGCCTTGTCGCCTGCATCGAAATAGGCCTGTGCCAGGATCGCGTTCCTGGAGATGCCGTATGCGCCTTTTTCCTCGAACCTGCGCGCGCTCTTTTCCAGCGTGTGGATGGCGCCCTGCGGGTCGCCCAGGTCGGTCTGGATATGCGCGAGCGACAGGTAGTCGTCGGGGCGCTCGGTGATGGAGCCGTTCGACAGCCTGATCGCGGACTCGGCGTATTTCTTCGCCTCGTCCAGCTTGCCCAGCAGGAAAGCCGATTCGGCGTTGGAACGGAAACGTTTCGCGGTGGGCAATATCGTTGCCGATTGCTCCATCAGCAGGTAGGCGCCTTCCTCGTCTTTCTGCATGCGCCTGATCTCGGCCAGCAACTCGTAGGCCGCGACGTAGCTC
>JAJXTT010000196.1 GCA_021783525.1 Pseudomonadota bacterium | reverse complement strand
GTGGGTGCCGCGCATCGAATCCGCCGTCGAGACCGATATCGCCATGCTTGCCTTCGCCAAATATCCGCTGGCGCTGCTGCTGGTGGTCGGCAGCATCACCTTCGCCACCATCGTGATCGGCGAGATCATCCCAAAGCGTATCGCACTGGCCAGGCCGGAAGCCATCGCCTCGGCGCTCGCCCCCCTCATGGCACTGTTCGCCCGGCTGAACCGCCCGTTCATCTGGGCACTGGCGGTTGCGAGCGAAAAGATACTCTCACTGTTTCCGTTCAAGGAAAGCGCGGAGTACCTCGCTTCCGACGAGATACGCGCCATGATCGCCGCCGGACGGCGCGACGGGGATCTGGACGAGACATCCGGCGAATTGCTCGGCAACGTGTTCCGCCTGGACGACCGCAAGGTGGCGAGCGTGATGACGCCCGCCAACGACATCATCTATCTCGACCTGCAGGCGCCAAGCCAGGTCAATCTGGAGAAGATCAAGACCCAGCGTGTCTCCCGCTTCCTCGTGTGCAAGGGAGGCCTCACCCAGCTGGTCGGCTACATCGAGAGCCGCGAACTGTTGCAGCACCTGCTGGAGAACGAACCGCTCGATCTCGGCAAACTGCCGACGCACGCCATCCATTACATTCCCAACACCCAGTCGCTGATCGGCGTGCTCGAATTCTTCCGCGCCCAGAAGACTCATCTTGCGGTCGTCGTCAACGAGTTCGGCCAGGCCGAGGGGCTGGTCACCATGAGCGACCTGCTCTCTTCCGTGGTCGGCGACGTGCCCAGTTCGGTGGATGAAATGCCGCTCGCCGTGCAGCGCGAGGATGGCTCCTGGCTGCTGGACGGTCTGCTGCCGCTGGACGAAATGAAAGACAAACTCGGCCTCAATGCACTCCCGGAAGAAGACCTCGGCAACTATCACACCGTGGGCGGCTTCGTCATCACCGCCGTCGGGCACATCCCGAAAAAGGCCGAAACCTTCGACTGGAACGGCTGGCGCTTCGAAGTGGTCGACATGGACAAGAATCGCGTGGATGAAATATTCGCCCGGCCCATCGGCCCTGCGATTCCCGACGAGTAACGCGAAAATGACGAGGCCGCGCCGCATCGCATTCGACGGGCCGACACCAAAACACTCGCGTCAATTGAGGAGTACACCATGACCTACCCGACCGTTGTTCTGATGTGCGCATCCCTTTTGCTCGGCGCATGCGGCCAAAGCGACAACCCGCCCGCGCCCAAACTGTTCAAGGACCAGCGCGACGTGCTCGACAAGGCCAAGACCGTCGATCCCGCGATGCAGAAACAGGATGAAGAACAAAGGAAGGCGATAGAACAGCAGACGAAGTGAGTCTTTGATTTCCCTGGGTTCGTTCGCCGCAGTTGATATCCGCGCGAATCCGCCAATCGCCTTCAGTGGTTTATATCGAACCGCTGAAGACAGCCGTTTCAGACGGTCGTTTCACCTTGCCGCCTCAAGGCACTCAGGCGGTTCTCCGCTTCCTTGTTTGCGTTCATCATGCTCTGGCGCACGAATTCGATATGGTCGCGCGAGGCGCGGGCAGCGACATCGGGTTGATGCTCCCGGATCGCCTGCCAGATCGTGTAGTGTTGCGAGCGCAACTGATCCCATCGCTGCGGCCGCGCATGCAGGTGCTCGAGACTGTTCGAAACATGGCCGTGGATGAGCCGCATCAGGCTGGCGGTCATGTGGCCGATCAGCACGTTATGCGCCGCTTCGGCGATCGCCTGGTGGAAGGCCACGTCGGCATCGATGCACGCATTCATGTCCTTGCTTCCATAAACGGAATCCAGCGTGGCATACAGTGCGTCCAGGCGCTCGATATCGACATTGGTGGCGCGTTCCGCCGCAAGATAGGCAGCCTGGCTTTCGAGCATCTGGCGGAATTCGAGCAGGTCGCTGTGCAGCATCGGATGCCCGCTCAGCATCTCCTGCCACGGGTCGACGAAGTGCGCCTCCAGCCGGTTGGTGACGAACGTCCCCCCACCATGGCGCGAGGCCAGCAATCCCTTCGAAGTCAGCTTCTGGATCGCCTCGCGCAACGTCGGGCGCGACACACCCAGTTCAACGGCGAAGTCACGCTCCGAGGGCAATCGATCCCCCGCTTTCAGCGACCCTTCAAGTATGCGTTTCTCGAGTTCCCCTGCGACGGTATCGGAAATACGGACAACGGCGGGACGGCTTTGTATCATCGGCTTCTTCCTTGGTAAGACCACTTAAATATTATTTCCCGAATTAAAATTAGTCAACAACAAATCGTTGACAAGATTATATTTATCAAATTATAGTCTCCGCATCAATGGTAAGACCACTTTACCAATTATTACAGGACGGGGAGAGAGACTCATGTCAACAGATACATCAAAAGAGCGGCTTTACCCGTCCAAGCCATCCGATGCCTATCTTTTCGCGACCTGCCTGGTCGACCAGTTTGCCCCGGAAGCCGGACTCGACACCGTCAATCTGCTGGAACGCGAAGGCATCAAAATCCACTTCCCCGAACAACAGACATGCTGCGGCCAGCCGGCCTATAACAGCGGCTATCCGGATGAGGCCCGCGCCGTGGCCCGCCAGCAACTTGACCTGTTTCCCCGTCCCTGGCCGGTGGTCGTGCCTTCCGGTTCCTGTGCGGCGATGATGCGCCACCATTACCCTAAACTGTTTGCAGACGATCCGGTCTTGCTGGCGAAGGCACGGGAACTCGCCGAGCGCATCTTCGAGCTGACCGAATTCCTCGTGCATGTGGTCGATTTCCGGCAGCAGGACTTGGGAACGCCCTGCACGGTTGCTTTGCATACTTCCTGCCATGCCCGTCGCGAAATGGGATCGCACGAAACGAGCGCGGCATTGCTGGGCAGCCTGGCGAACCTGAACGTGGTGCAGCAGGCACGCGCGGAGGAGTGCTGTGGATTCGGCGGAACCTTTGCCATCCGCTATCCCGAGATCTCCGAAGCGATCGTCAGCGACAAGGTCGACAGCCTGCGCGCCACCGGCGCCGAACGCGTGGTCAGCGCGGATTGCGGCTGCCTGCTCAATATCGTCGGGCGCGCCGCAAAGCTGGACGAGATCGCCGGGCGCGCTACGGCGTCATTGCCGGGAGAACACATCGCCAGTTTCCTCTGGCACCGCACTTCGAAAGGCCAATCATGAGCGCGCGCGACAAGATCCTCGGCCGCCTGCGCGGCGCAGGCGCGGCGGCTCAATCATTGCCGGACGTCGGCAACTGGTACGCCACCCACCGCCGCAACGAAGACATATCCCGGCGTATCGCGCGCATGCGCACCGCGCTTGAGGCCGTCCACACCGAAGTGCACGTCACCACCACCCGCGACTGGCCGGAACTGTTGCTGCAGATCGCGGCCGGCAAGGGTCTGCGCAACCTGCTCATCGGCGAGAACACGCCGCATGGCGCGGAACTCGAATCGCGCAAGCCGCAGAACCTGCAACTGGTGCGCTATACAAACCCGATCGAAACCTGGCGCGACCAGCTGTTCGACGCTGTCGACGCATCGCTGACATCGGCCAGAAGTGCGATCGCGGAAACGGGCACGCTGATCCTGTGGCCCACCCCTGCCGAACCGCGCCTGATGTCGCTGGTGCCGCCGCTGCATTTCGTCCTGGTCGATGCAACGAACATACATGCTGATTTCCATTCGGCGATGAACGCCGAGGGCTGGAAGGATTCGATGCCGACCAACGCGCTGCTGATATCGGGCCCCTCCAAAACGGCCGATATCCAGCAAACTCTGGCCTACGGCGCGCACGGCCCCCGCGAACTGGTCGTCTTGCTGTGCCATCCGGAAGGGGGCATCGCGTGAGCCAGGTCATCCACTTCCACCCGGACGACGAATTCAAGGAGCGCAGCAGCGCGGCGGTGCACGACCCCGCCCAGCGCAGGAACTTCCGCGGCGCGATGGACTTTCTGCAGGAGAAGCGGCGCGTCCAGTTCCCCGATCAGGATGAGCTGGCCGGCCTGCGCGAACTCGGCGCCGCGATCCGCCGCTACAGTCTTTCCAGACTCCCGCAACTGCTGGAGCAGCTCGAGAGGAAGCTCACCGCCAACGGCATTCAGGTGCACTGGGCGGAAACGGCCGACGAGGCCAACGGCATCGCGCTCGGCATCGCCCGCAGGCACAACGCGCGCAGCATCGCCAAAGGCAAATCCATGGTCAGCGAGGAGATCGGCTTCAGCCACGCAATGGCGGATGCCGGCATAGATGCTTTCGAGACCGACATGGGCGAATACATCGTCGAGCTGGCCGGCGAGAAGCCTTCACACATCATCATGCCGGCGATCCACAAGACCAAGCAGGAGATCGCCGCGCTGTTCGCCGAAAAGATCGCCG
>JAJXTT010000195.1 GCA_021783525.1 Pseudomonadota bacterium | reverse complement strand
CCGGTATCCCTGTCGCGCAGAAGGATATCTTCTGTGCCAAGGGCTGGCTGACGACCTGCGGCTCGAAGATGCTGCACAACTTCGTTTCACCCTACGACGCGCATGTCATTACGCAATTCAACAACGCTGGCGCGGTGAACCTCGGCAAGACCAATATGGACGAGTTCGCCATGGGTTCGTCCAACGAGACCTCTCATTACGGCGCAGTGAAGAATCCCTGGGACAGGGCGCGCGTGCCCGGCGGTTCGTCCGGCGGGACTGCCGCGGCCGTTGCGGCGCGCCTGTGCGCGGCGGCGACAGGCACCGACACCGGCGGCTCCATCCGCCAGCCGGCTGCGCTGTGCGGCATCTCCGGCCTGAAGCCCACTTACGGCGTCGTATCGCGCTACGGAATGATCGCCTTTGCTTCCAGCCTGGACCAGGCCGGGCCGATGGGGCGCAGCGCCGAAGACCTCGCGCTGTTGCTCAACACCATGGCCGGATTCGACGAACGCGATTCCACGTCGCTGCAACGCGAGAAGGAAGACTATGCACGCGACCTGAACAGGCCTTTGAACGGCCTTCGCATCGGGCTGCCGAAGGAGTTCTTCGCGGAAGGCCTGGGCAGCGACGTGGCCAAGGCCGTTGAAGCCGCCATCGCCGAATACAAGAAACTGGGCGCGGTCATCGTCGACATCAGCCTGCCGAATACCAGACTGTCCATCCCGGTGTATTACGTGCTGGCTCCGGCCGAGGCGTCGAGCAACTTGTCGCGCTTTGACGGCGTGCGCTACGGCTACCGCGCGCCTGATTACAGCGACCTCGGCGACATGTACGAGAAGAGCCGTGCTCAGGGCTTCGGTGCCGAGGTGAAGCGCCGCATCATGATCGGCACCTACGTGCTGAGCCACGGCTATTACGACGCCTATTACCTGCAGGCCCAGAAGATCCGCCGCCTGATCGCGCAGGACTTCACCGAGGCCTACAAGCAGTGCGACGTGATCATGGGGCCGACTTCGCCTTCGACCGCGTTCAAGCTGGGCGAGAAGGGCGACGACCCGGTGCAGATGTATTTGTCCGACATCTATACCATCGCCGTGAACCTGGCCGGGCTGCCCGGCATGTCCATTCCCTGCGGCTTCGGCGCGAACGACATGCCGGTCGGCCTGCAGATCATCGGCAACTATTTCGACGAGGCGCGCATGCTGAACGTGGCGCACCAGTATCAACTGGCGACCGACTGGCACAGCCGCGCACCGCAACTTTGAGGCAGATCATGAAAATCACCAGATTCACCGGCGTGCCCGCACTCAAGAGACAGCTCGACCGCCATCCCGTCTACGGCGCCGTGGGCAACGTCGACGATCTGCGCCGCTTCATGGAACATCATGTCTATTCGGTCTGGGACTTCATGTCGCTGCTCAAATATCTGCAACGCGACCTGGCGCCGGCCAACATGCCGTGGATGCCGACCGGCGATGCCACCGTCACCTCGGCACAGCGCTTCATCAACGAGATCGTGCTGGGCGAAGAAACCGACGACGGCCTGCCGGATGCAAAGGGGAACCCGACGTTCATCAGCCACTTCGACCTTTACATCGGTGCGATGGACGAAGTGGGTGCCGACACTGCCCCGGTGAATGCCTTCATCAGGTCGGTGCAGAGAAACGGCATCGAAAAGGCGCTCAAGAGCGCAAAGATCCCCGAACCGTCGCGCCAGTTCATGCAGACCACGTTCGGTTTCATCGGCAGCGGCAAGACACATGTCGTGGCAGCGGCGTTCGCGCTCGGCCGCGAGCAGGTGATCCCCGGCATGTTCCGCGCCTTGTTGGCCGACATGAACATCAGCAAGAGAAAGGCACCGCTGTTCCATTATTACCTCGAACGCCATATCCACCTCGACGACGAACTCCACGGTCCGCTGTCGCTCAAGTTGCTGGGACATCTATGCAGCGGCAGCGATACGAAATTGCGCGCGGCATCGAAGGCGGGCCGTGAAGCCATCGAAGCACGTATCGCGCTGTGGGACGGCGTGCGCGCCGCCCTGCCCTCCTCCTCGAAAATACGGAGCAAATGATGCAGTGGGAAATCGTCATCGGACTGGAAGTACATACCCAGCTCTCCACCAACACCAAGATATTCTCCGGCGCTTCGACCGCATTTGGCGCCGAACCCAACACGCAGGCGGATGCAGTGAGCATCGCGCTGCCGGGCGTATTGCCGGTGCTGAACAAAGGCGCAGTCGAACGCGCGATCAGGTTCGGCCTCGCCACCGGCGCGCGCATCGCGCAACGCTCGGTGTTCGCACGCAAGAATTATTTCTACCCCGACCTGCCCAAGGGCTACCAGATCAGCCAGTTCGATCTGCCGGTGGTCGGGCAAGGCGCGCTGACCATCCAGGTCGAGCCGCTGTCGGGTAACGCAAAACCCTATGAAAAGACGGTGCGTATCACCCGCGCCCACCTGGAAGAAGATGCCGGCAAATCGGTACACGGCAATTCGCAAGGCGTAACAGGTATCGACCTGAACCGTGCCGGCACCCCGCTGCTGGAAATCGTGTCGGAACCGGACATGTGCTCCGCCGCCGAAGCGGTCGCCTACGCCAAAGCGCTGCATACGCTGGTACGGTGGATCGGCATCTGCGACGGCAACATGCAGGAGGGTTCGTTCCGCTGCGACGTGAACGTGTCGGTGCGCCGGCCAGGCGAACCGCTGGGCACGCGCCGCGAGATCAAGAACCTGAATTCGTTCAAGTTCATGCAGCAGGCCATCGACTACGAAGTGCAATGGCAGATCGACACCATCGAGAACGGCGGCAAGGTGCATCAGGCGACCGTGCTGTTCAACCCGGATACCGGCGAGACACGTGCGATGCGCAGCAAGGAAGACGCGCACGACTATCGTTATTTCCCCGATCCGGATTTGTTGCCGCTGGAGATTTCTTCCGACTGGATCGAGCAGGTGCGCAGCACGTTGCCGGAACTGCCGCAGGCCAAGCAGACACGCTATGTGAATGACTTCGGCCTGTCGGCCTATGACGCCAGCATCCTCACGGCTTCGCGCGAGATGGCGGATTTTTTCGAAGCTGCGCTCGGTGATGCCAAAGGCCAGGCAAAGATTTGCGCCAACTGGGTCATCGGCGAAGTCAGCGCACAGCTGAACCGCGACGGCAAGGACATGAGCCAGTGCCCGATCAGCGCACAGCAACTCGGCGGCATGATCATGCGCGTCATCGACGGCACCATCTCCAACTCCGGTGCAAAAGAAGTGTTCCGCGCCATGTGGGCGGAAGGTGGCGAAGCAGATGCGATCATCGAGGCCAAGGGATTGAAGCAAGTTTCCGACAGTGGCGCCATCGAGGCGCTGGTGGACGAGATCATCGCGGCCAACGCAGACAAGGTCGCGGAATACCGCAGCGGCAAGGACAAACTATTCGGCTTCTTCGTCGGGCTCGCCATGAAGGCGAGCAAGGGCAAGGCCAATCCCGCTCAACTGAACGACATCCTGAAAAAGAAACTGGCGGGCTAGGCGCCCGCCAGTTTTTTACCCCATCAACAACCCCTCGCATCAGCGAAGGATCATCGAAAACACTTTCGCGCCAGGCTCCATGTTTTCATGAAGCACGGCGCAAACGGTTTATTTCAACTTCGACCAGACTCGTTTCTTGACCAGATAGAGCAACGTCGTCAGCACGACCAGATATGCCATCACGTAATATCCAAGACGGATCCGCTCATCTGCGTGAGGATCGGATGCCCATGACAAGAAGGATACGATGTCATGTGCCGTGTCCTGTATCTTTGCCTGTTGATCCTGCGGCGCGGTGCTGACCCCGAGAATATCCGGCATCTTGGTGGGAGGATAATAGTGGTTCCCGGTCACACCGTCCGGCCCGGTGTAATAGCCCAACAGATAGGAGTACACATAGTTCGCTCCACCTTCCCTTGCCTTGGCCATCAGACTCAAATCAGGCGGGGCGATGCCGAAAGCCTGGGCGGCATCGGCCGTGGACATCTGGGATAACAGGGGGGCAGACAGCGGCTGATCACCGCGCCAGGCGTCTACCTTCTTTGCGTCGACTCCCGCGACGACCAAGTCCCTATAGGTAATGTACTTCAAGCTGTGGCAGGAATGGCAATTGGTCATTACGGCATCCACGCCGCGCTCCAGCGTCTGCACATCGTGGCTAACCTTGACTGTCTTCAGTTCTGCTTCCGAAGCCATCACCGACGTCGCAATAAGGCATGAAGCCAAAATCATCATGAGCTTTTTCACAGCTTGTCTCCTTTATTACTTTTCTCATGTTTTTCGCTCTCGATAAGGGCCATCACTTCTGGAGGCAAGCCACGCTTGATCAGCCAGCGCTCTTCCACTTTGGATATGAACGGGACGAGAA
>JAJXTT010000194.1 GCA_021783525.1 Pseudomonadota bacterium | reverse complement strand
CGCCCAGACTCGCCACGCCCTGCAGCACACCCAGCCCCTCGGTATGCGCCAGCACCACATAGATGCCCTTGAGCGGCGGCAGATTGTGTTTCAACTGGATGTTTGCAGTGGGAAAGCCGAGCTTGCGCCCCATGCCATCGCCATGCACGACGCGGCCGCTGATGCTGTAGGGACGACCCAGGTATTCTCGCGCCATGCGTATCTGCCCTGCCGCCAGCGCCGCACGTATCGCAGTGCTGGAGATGCGCACCCCATCGTGCAACACGCTGTGCACCGCCTGCACTTCAAAACCGCGTTGCCCCCCGATCTTCTCCATCAGGGCAAAGTCGCCGACCCGTCCGCTGCCGAAGCGAAAGTCGTCGCCAATCAGCACGAATTTCGCATGCAGCCTTTCATGCAATGCATGAATGAAATCTGCCGCCGTCTTCCGCGCAAACAGCGCATCGAAACGGCACACATGCACGCGGTCCACGCCCATCGTACCGAACAGCTCCAGCTTTTCGCGCAGGCTGGTGAGCCGGGCCGGCGCCTGCTGCGGCGTGAAAAACTCGCGCGGATGCGGCTCAAAGATCACCACGGCGGTCTGCAACCCGCGGGCCTGTGCGGCGGCACGCAATTCCCTGAGCATCGCCTGATGGCCCAGATGCACACCGTCGAAATTGCCGATGGTGATCGCCACAGCTTGGGTGTTTGTAGAATGTAGTCCGCGTAGAATCTGCATAGGGCGCGGATTATACCGTGAGATACCCGGTTGAGCCCCTCCGAGCATCGCCCAAAAACAAAAGCGGGCTGAACGCCCGCTTTTGCCGCTTCAGCCGGCTACCGTCATGCCGTCCCGCCCACGGTCAACCCGTCGATGCGCAATGTCGGCTGCCCCACGCCGACCGGCACGCTTTGTCCTTCCTTGCCGCAGGTGCCCACGCCAGGATCGAGCGCCATGTCGTTGCCTATCATGCTGACCCGCATCAGCGCTTCAGGGCCGTTGCCGATCAGTGTCGCCCCTTTGACCGGATAGGTGATCTTGCCATCCTCGATCATGTAAGCCTCGGTGGTCGAGAACACGAACTTGCCGCTGGTGATGTCCACCTGGCCGCCGCCGAAGTTGGCCGCATACAGTCCGTGCTTGACCGAGGAGATGATCTCCTGCGGCGTCTTGTCCCCGTTCAGCATCATGGTATTGGTCATGCGCGGGATGGGCAGGTGCGCAAAGGATTCGCGCCGCGCGTTGCCGGTCACCGGCACGCCCATCAGGCGCGCGTTCATGGTGTCCTGCAGATAGCCGCGCAGGATGCCGTCCTCGATCAAGACCGTACGTTGTGTGGGATTGCCTTCGTCATCCACATTGAGCGAGCCGCGCCGGTCGGCGATGGTGCCGTCGTCCACCACGGTCACGCCTTTCGCCGCCACCCGTTCGCCGATACGTCCGGAGAAAGCCGAACTGCCCTTGCGGTTGAAGTCTCCTTCCAGACCATGCCCTACCGCTTCGTGCAGCAGGATACCGGGCCAGCCGCTGCCCAGCACCACGGTCATGTTGCCTGCAGGAGCCGGACGGGCATCCAGATTGATGACGGCCTGATGCACCGCTTCTTTGGCGTAGCGCTGCAGCACCTCGTCGCTGAAGTAGTCGTAGCCGAAACGCCCTCCACCGCCCGCGGATCCTTGCTCGCGGCGACCGCCGCTTTCGACGATCACTTGCAGCGAGAGGCGTACCAGCGGGCGGATATCGGCGCTCATCAGGCCATCGTTACGCGCCACCAGCACCACATCATATTCTCCGGAGAGATTCGCCATCACCTGCGTGACGCGAGGATCAAGGGCGCGCGCATGGCGTTCCAGCCGCTCCAGCAGCGCGACTTTCTCGTCGGCTTTCAGGGTGGCGATGGGGTCGTGCGGCAAGTAGAGTTCGCGCACTTTGCTGGCATGCAGATGGGCTGCAATCTGTTTGCCGCCCTGGCGGGCGATCGCACGGGTAGCCAGCGCGGCGTCTTCCAGCGCGGACAGCGTAATGTCGTCGGAATAGGCGAACGCGGTCTTGTCGCCGCTGATCGCGCGCACTCCCACCCCCTGGTCGATATTGAAGCTGCCCGACTTGACGATGCCTTCTTCCAGCGACCAGCTTTCGGCGCGGCTGTACTGAAAATAAAGGTCGGCGTAGTCCACACGATGCGCCAGCATCTTGCCGAACACCTGTTCCAGATGGCGGGCTTCCAGCCCGTGTGCGGTAAGCAGCGCGTTTTGCGCCAATTGCAGGGCGGCGTTCATGCCTTATCCAGATGATCGCAGGAAAAAGTGCGGTGGGACAGCGCAGGCAGGCTGCTGCGCAAACTGGCCTGGTAATTCGGGTTCACATCGGCGATGACCACGCCGGATCCGCGCTGCAATTCGTCCATGATGCGCCCCCAGGGATCGACGATCATGGTATGGCCGTGCGTCTCGCGTCCGCTCACATGGTAACCGCCTTGCGCCGCGGCGATCACATAGGACAGGTTCTCGATCGCGCGAGCGCGCACCAGCGGCTCCCAGTGCACCTTGCCGGTGGTGGCCGTGAATGCGGAAGGCAGCACGATGATGTCAACGTCCTTCATCGCGCGGAACAGCTCGGGGAAGCGCAGGTCGTAGCATATCGCCAGGCCGATACGGCCGAACGGACTATCCACCACCACGACCTTGTCGCCCGCTTCGATCGTGCTGGCTTCGTTGTAATGTTCGTTGCCCAGCGTCAGGTTGAACAGATGGATCTTGTCGTAACGCGCAACTTGCGCACCCGTCTCATCGTAGACCAGCAGGCTGTTGCGCACCTTGTCCGGCGTACTCGCCGCCAGGGGGATGGAGCCGCCCACCAGCCATATCCTGTGTTTGCGCGCCGTCTCGCTGAGAAAGCTCTGGATCGGCCCCTGACCGGGCTGTTCGCGCACCTTGACCTTGTCCTGCTCGTTCATGCCCATGATGGCAAAGAACTCCGGCAGCACCACCAGCTTCGCACCTTGCTCGGCAGCCTTGGCGATCAGGCGTCGTGCCTCGCTCAGATTGCCCTCGACCTTGGGGCCGGAGGCCATCTGGATAGCCGCGACCTTGTATGCGTTGAGTTGTGCGGCGATGCGCGACTGGGTGCTATCGAGGGAAGACATATGCTGTGGCTTTCAAGTTTTCAAGTTCTGGTTATTCGGACATTACGATTCAGGCGATCAATCTCCCGAGCCTGATACGCCCGGGACGGACACCCCGCTCCCGGCAGGCGCCCCGGCCGGGGCAGGCTTGGACTGTCCCACCTTTTCCACCTTGGGATCCGCCCAGCTGCCGCTGACATTGTATTCAAACGAAACCAGCTTATCGAGCGGATCGCGCAATAATTTGTTGGCCAGCAACACCCCCACCCCGACAACAGGACCGGCCGCAAACGAAAGTAACGAAACGTTATCACCGATCGACGGCATGATGCGCACCTTGAGTTCCTGCGTCTCGCGGGTCAGGTCAACCTGTCCCGACATGGAGACTTTCGCCGCCGAGCCGGTGAGTTTCATGTCGTTGGTCAACAGCATGCCGTTCACGATCTGGGCATTGCCGGTGATGCTGTCGAACTCGAATCCGCTGCTGAATACATCCGTAAAGTCCAGTGTGATGCGCTTGGGTATGGACTGCAGGCTTAGCACACCCAGCAATTTTGCGGCGCCGGGGTCGACCTTGAGGAATCTCCCCTTGCCGACGTTCAAGTGCACCGAACCGTTCAGCCTGGAATAATCGAAGGAATCCGGCGCACCGGCCCAATGCAGGTCGCTTGCCAGCGAACCGTTGCCGTCCTTGAGGCTGTCCGGGTAGCCGGAACGCGACAGGATCTTGCCTGCATCGCTGATATCGATCTTCACGTTGAGCTGGGTCTGTTCGGGTTGTGCCTGCCACTTGCCGCTCATGTTCAGCGCACCGTCGGGATTGACGAGCAGCAGGCGATCCAGCAGCACATCCCCCCCGGATTCGCTCAACGCCATCTCCAGCCTGCCCAGATGGCGTCCTTTGTAGTAAAGCTTGTCCACGGTCACGTCGACCGCGGGGAATGAGGTATTGTCGGGCGCTTCACTCCGGGCCGGAACAGGACTAACCGCCCTGGAAGCCTCGCCCTGCCCCTCGCCCAGCATTGCGCTTTTGAAGCGCCCGAGCAATTTGCCGTTTCCCTGCGGCTGCCAGATCAAGTCGCCGTTCAACTCCCTGGATGCCAGGCGCAGGCTGAGCAAACCGTTGCGCCCGCTGCCATTGACGGCCAATGCATTTACCGTATTGCCGTAACCGGTCAATTTTTCCACGGTCACTTCAATGCCTGCCACATTGGGCAGCGACCCGCTTCCTCCCGAGGTCAGGCCCAGACCGCTCCATCCTTCGAGCGACAC
>JAJXTT010000193.1 GCA_021783525.1 Pseudomonadota bacterium | reverse complement strand
CGGGGAAGGTGAAGAAACGAAAGCTGCACAACACCTTCACGCTGTCGGGAAAGCATTTGACGGGACAATCCGGGTATCGGCGAAAAAGAAGTTCTGAACTGGTGGAGGTGATCAGGATCGAACTGACGACCTTCTGATTGCGAACCAGACGCTCTCCCAACTGAGCTACACCCCCACGGCAGACGCATCCTAAAGGCAAATCGCCCGTTTGGAAAGAGTTTGATGGAAACACCCGGGATGGTTCCTAATTTAGCGAATTCCTGCAATAATCCCCGCACGAAACGATATTACCGATATTAGCGAAACAGGACAGACGATGGCATTGACACAGGATGATTTGAAACGCGCGGTGGCCCAGGCAGCGATCGCTTATGTACCGAACGATTGCATTGTGGGGGTGGGCACCGGTTCCACCGCCAATTTCTTCATCGACGAGTTGGCCAGGATCAAGAACAGGATACGCGGGGCAGTCGCCAGTTCGGAGGCATCCACCAAACGGCTGCAAGGGCACGGCATCGAAGTGCTGTCACTGAACGAGGCCGGCGAACTGCCGGTATATGTGGACGGTGCGGACGAGATCACGAAGCACATGCACATGCTCAAGGGCGGTGGCGGAGCGCTTACGCGGGAGAAGATCGTGGCGGCGGCCAGCAAGAAGTTCATTTGCGTGTGCGATGCCTCCAAGCTGGTAGACGTGCTGGGCAAGTTTCCGCTGCCTGTGGAGGTGATTCCCATGGCGCGCAGTTATGTTGCACGCGAACTTGTCAAGCTGGGTGGCCAACCGCAATTGCGCGAAGGCTTTACCACCGATAACGGCAATGTCATCTTGGATGTCCACAACTTGCAGATCATGAACCCGGTGGAGCTGGAAACGACATTGAACCAATTGCCCGGCGTGGTGACCAATGGATTGTTCGCGCGTCGCGGGGCGGACGTGCTCCTGCTTGGCACGCCGGATGGCGTCAAAACGCTCACTGCCTGATGCGGCGTAACAAAACCTTAACGGTGCGGCCGTAGTATCTGTCATTTGCAGCAATGTTTTTAAGGAATAATCATGGTCGGTAGCGAACACACCTCGAAACAATTCGACGCGGAACTGGAAGCGGTTCGCGCGCGCGTGTTGCAGATGGGCGGCATGGTGGAAAGCCAGATCCGTCTGGCGGTCGAGTCTCTGCTTTCCGGCGATGTGGGTTTGATGAACCGCGTGATTGAAGACGATCATCGAGTGAACGCGATGGAGGTCGAGATCGATGAAAGCTGCAACCGCATTCTGGTTCGTCGCCAACCGGCGGCGGGCGACCTGCGCATGATCACGACCGTGATCAAGACCATCACCGATCTGGAACGCATCGGCGACGAAGCGGAAAAGATCGCGCGCATGGCCAAGTTGCTGTCCCAGAAAGAGCGCCTGCACCTGCCCCGTTACAACGAGATCAAGCATGCTTCCGATATTGCGCTCGACATGTTGCGCAAGTCGCTGGATGCGTTTGCGCGCCTGGATCTTTCGACTGCCGCCCAGGTCGTGCGTCAGGATGAGCTGGTGGACGAAGAGTTCCGTGCCATCATGCGCTATCTCATCACTTTCATGATGGAAGATCCCCGGACGATCTCCACTTCGCTGGAGATCCTGTTCGTGGCCAAGGCTATCGAGCGCATCGGCGACCATGCCAAGAACATGTCGGAATATGTGGTGTACATGGTCAAAGGGCGCGATGTGCGCCACGTGACCGTGGAAGAGATCGAACGCGAAGTGCTCGAATAAACGCCTGTGCAACAACCAATCCTTGCCGCAGTCGACCTCGGTTCAAACAGTTTTCGCCTGCAAATCGCCCGCGTCGAAAATGACCAGCTGTACATGCTGGATGGCTTGCGCGAGGCCGTGCGCCTGGCCGCGGGCATAACGGAAGACAAGCGCCTCGACAAGCCCGCACAACAGCGCGCGCTTTCCTGTTTGCAGCGTTTTGGCGAGCGGTTGCGCGGCTTGCCGCGCGAGGCGGTGCGTGCGGTAGGCACCAACTCTTTGCGCGTCGCCAAGAACGCGCCCGAATTCCTGCAACAGGCGGAAGCTGCGCTCGGATTTCCCATCGATGTCATCGCCGGGCGCGAGGAGGCCCGCCTGATCTACCTGGGGGTGGCACGTGCCCTGCCGCAAACGGCGGGCAAGCGGCTGGTGATGGACATCGGCGGCGGATCCACCGAATTCATCATCGGTAACGGCCTGCAGCCGCTCAAGCTGGAAAGCCTGTACATGGGGTGCGTCAGCTACAGCGTGCGCTTTTTCCCCGACGGCAAGATCAACAAGTCCAATCTCAAGCAGGCTGAACTGGCTGCGCGCAGCGAAGTACAGGCCATCGCGTCCGAATTTTCCAAAGGGCACTGGAACGTTGCGTTCGGTTCCTCGGGAAGTGCGCGGGTATTGTGCGACATACTCGAGCAAAACGGCTATAGCGCGGGCGGCCTCACGCTCGACGGGCTTGAGCAATTGCGGGCTCAATTGCTCAAGGCTGGCGACGTCAACAAGCTCGACCTGCCCGGGCTGAAGCCGGATCGCATCCCGGTGCTGGCAGGCGGCTACGCCATCATGTACGCGGCTTTCTGCGAGCTTGGCATCGATCATATGCAACCCGCGCTCGGCGCCTTGCGCGAGGGTCTGCTCTACGACCTGCTCGGTCGTTTCCACCATAACGACATGCGCGAAGTCACCATGCAGCAGTTCATGCGCCGCTATCATGTCGATGGGCGCCAGGCGATGCGGGTCGCACACCTTGCAGATTTCCTGGCGAGGCAATTCCTGGAAGGCCAGTTGAGCGAAGAGGCGTCGCACCTGCTCAACTGGGCGGCGAACCTGCATGAGATCGGCATCAGCGTCGCGCACAGCGGTTACCACAAGCACACTGCGTATATCCTGGCCAACGCCGACATGCCGGGCTTTTCGAAGACCGAACAAAGCCACCTGAGTCTTTTGGCGCTGGCGCATCGGGGTGGCCTGGAAAAATTGCGCGGCAAGCTGGATACTCAGGAAAAATTGGCCGAGGTGATGGCCCTGCGCCTGGCGGCGCTCATCTACCGCAACCGTGGAGACGTCGAATTGCCTGCCATGCAAGGACGTTTCAGCGGCACCAAATTCCACCTGGTCCTGGCCCCGGGCTGGTTGGTGCAGAATCCGCTCACTGAAGCTGCACTTCTGGAAGAGATGAAGCAATGGAAAGGCCTCGGCGTGAGCATGCAAGTGGTCGAAGGATGATGAAGGATTTATCGTTGTGGCAAATATCGGCAACCAAATGGAGGATCGAATAGATGAAACAACTCAAGATCATGCTGGTCGGCGTAGTGATCGGCGTACTCATAGGCTTGGCGTTGGGCGTCAATATCGGGCGTGATAAGCCATTGTTGTCCAATCCGTTCGCAAAAGAATCCTTGGTCGATCGAGCCAAACAGCTGGGCAGCGAAACGCTGGAAAAGAGCGGCAAGGCGCTGGAAAAAACGGGACAGGCACTGCAAGACAAAGCCAGATAGTCTGCCCCCGCTCCGTGATAGACTTCGTCTCGAAGCTGGCTAGACAGTCGCTGCACACTGATGCTGTGTAGAGGAAAGTCCGGGCTCCGCAGAGCAGGATGCCGGTTAACGACCGGACGCCGTGAGGCGATGGAAAGTGCCACAGAAAATACACCGCCGATGGCCCGACTTTGCCGTTCGCAAGAACGGCAAAGTCTTCTCAAGAAGAGCAGTGGCGAAAGCCGCTGCGATGATTGAGAAGGGAACAGGTAAGGTTGAAATGGCGAGGTAAGAGCTCACCGCGCTGGTGGCGACATCAGTGGCAGGGTAAACCCCATCCGGAGCAAGACCAAATAGGCAAGCTATGACGTGGCTCGCGTCGCTTGCGGGTAGGTTGCTTGAGCGTCAGGTAACGAAACGCCTAGAGGAATGACTGTCCACGACAGAACCCGGCTTACCGGCTGGCTTCACCTGCTTTTGTAGTCCCCTTGGGCTTCGATAAATTTGAGGCTCGAAATCTGGGCAAATCGCCCAAATATCCCGCACTCCATCACAAACAACTTTAGCTTACCTGCGCAATCCATTGCTTTATAAGCATATTTGTTTTGCATTAACTAAGTGCGCTAACTCCTTGTCCCGTAAAGAAAAATTCTATTTTCTGGCTTGACCACCCCATTGTTTTTCAATATAGTGGCTGTAAGTGGTAAAAAGTGGGTAAAGGTGGGAAATCGGGATGTTTCAGGGAGCGACGCAACTTAATCTGGATAGCAAGGGCAGGCTCGCGATACCGGCGCGGTATCGCGACATGTTGCTTGCGCATTGTGCGGGTCAGTTGGTGCTGACTGCCGATGCCGACGGTTGCCTGCTGGTCTATCCGCAGCCCG
>JAJXTT010000192.1 GCA_021783525.1 Pseudomonadota bacterium | reverse complement strand
TTGTGGCCATAGTCGGCGACGACGTTGGCGCCGCGATAGTCGAAGAAATTGAACCTGCCCGGCGCGGTTTGCGCATCGTTGACGAACGATGCCAGGCCGGAACGTATCGTTTCCCAGCTGACTTCCAGCGCCCAGATGGCCGCCACCGCCGCCATCGCATTCTCGATCTGGAAACCGATCGTCCCGTTGCGCGTCAGGGGGATGGAGGAAAGCGGGATATGAGTTTCATCGGCCTGGTGCGCGGCCACGATATGGCCGTCGGCAACGTAGACCACGCGATGCCCTTGCGCCCGGCGCGTGGCGATGACCGGATGATGCCGGTCGCTGGCGAAGAACGTCACGCTGCCGGGGCAGGCGTCCGCCATCTGGACGCACATCGGGTCGGCCGCATTGAGTACCGCGGTGCCATGCGGCGCGACGTTCTGCACGACCACGCGTTTGACGACGGCGAGGTCTTCCACCGTGCTGATGTAGTTCAGGCCGAGGTGATCGCCCATGCCGATGTTGGTGACCACCGCGACATCGCAGATATCGAACGCCAGGCCTTCGCGCAAAACGCCGCCACGCGCCGTCTCCAGGACAGCCGCATCGACATCCGGGTGCAGCAGCACGTTGCGGGCGCTCTTGGGGCCGCTGCAGTCGCCGGTTTCGATGCGTCTCCCTTCGATATACACGCCATCCGAGTTGGTCATGCCGACGCGCAGGCCGTGACAGCCGAGAATATGGGCGATCAGGCGCACCGTGGTGGTCTTGCCGTTGGTTCCCGCCACAGTCACCAGCGGGATGCGGCCTGTCTCGCCATGCGTGAACATCATTGAAACGATCGCCTCGCCCACCGCGCGACCCTTGCCAAAGGAAGGCTGCAGGTGCATGCGCAATCCCGGTGCAGCATTCACTTCGATGATGCCGCCCCCCTGTTCCTGCAGCGGATGCAGCACGCTGTCGCACACCACATCGACTCCGCATATGTCCAGCCCGACCATCTGTGCCGCGGCGACCGCGCTGGCCGCCAGGTCCGGATGGACGTCATCGGTGACATCGGTCGCGGAACCGCCGGTGCTGAGGTTGGCGTTATTGCGCAGCTGGACGCGGGCGCCCTTGGCGGGCACCGAGTCTGCCCGCAGACCCTGTGCTTCGAGGCACGCGAGGGCGATCTCGTCGAAACTGATCCTGGTCAGCGAAGTGGCATGCCCCGCGCCGCGCCGCGGGTCCCTGTTCACCTGTTCGACCAGTTCGCGCACGCTATGCACGCCATCGCCGATCACCTGCGGCGGCTCGCGGCGTGCCGCGGCGACCACACGGTCGCCCACGACCAGCAAACGGAAGTCGCTTCCGGGAATGAACCGTTCTACCAATATCTCCGAACTGATCTCGGAAGCCGCGGCATAAGCACGTTCGAGATCTTCGCGGCTGACGATATTGACCGTCACGCCTTTACCCTGATTGCCGTCCAGCGGCTTGACCACCACGGGGGCTGCGATCTCGCACAGCGCGGCCCAGGCGTCTTCGGCACTCGTCACCGGGCGTCCGTTGGGGACCGGCACACCCGCTGCATCGAGCAGCTTCTTGGTCAATTCCTTATCCTGGGCGATCATTTCCGCGATCGCGCCGCTGCGGTCCGTTTCGGCGGCCTGGATGCGCCGCTGCTTGCTGCCCCAGCCGAATTGCACGAGGCTGCCTCGGGTCAGGCGCCGGAACGGGATGCCGCGCGCCGCGGCGGCCTGGACGATAGACCCGGTGCTGGGCCCCAGGCGTTCGTCTTCATCGAGTTCGCGCAATTCGGCCAGCGCCGCAGCCAGGTCGAACCCCGTGTTGTGCAGCGCGGCATTGCACAACTGTTCCGCCAGATCGAACGCCTTGCGGCCTACCGACTCTTCGCTGTATTCGACCACCACTTGATACACGCCGGGTTCAAGCGTGGACTTGATCCTGCTGAAAGTGACCGGGCATCCAATCTGCGTCTGCAGGCCCAGCGCGGCCAGTTGCAGCACATGCGCCAGCGGCACGGCGGCCTTGTGGCCGGCCAGCTGCAGCGAGGCGATCTCCGGGAACAGCACGCGAAAGCGCTGTTCGAAGCCGCTGATCCCGGCAATGTCGCGCTCCGCCTCGCTGCAGGTCACGATGGCTTCGATGGAGGTATGCCGGCTCCACAGGTTCGGGCCGCGCAGCGCGCGAATGCGTGTGACGTCCATCAAACGATATCCTTTGTATTTTCCTGTTCCACTTCGAACGTCGCCAATCCGGCGCGGATCAGCCCGGGCGTGATATTGAGCGACCAGGCCGCAGCCACCGCTGCGAGGACACTGTCGATCTGGACGGCATCGCGGCTATGCTCAAGCAATGGCACATGTGCAAGCCGGATCAATGCCATCCGGTCTTCGCCGGTCACCAGCGTGATGGAACCGTCGTGCAGCATGACCGCTCTCCCGCCGCGTTGCAGGTGGGACGTGATGAGCTCCGTATCGGCTTGCCGGGTGAAGTACATGACCTCGCCGTCGCAATATTCCGCCATCTTTGCCGCCAGGGGATCGTCCGCGTTCAATACCGCCACCCCGTCGGACAACACCACGTCCACCTGGGTGCGCAGCACATTGCAGACCTGCTCGGGCGTCTCGATATAGAACTTGCCGTAATGCCGGACGGGGTCGATATTGGTGATGATGCCGACCTGGCAACGGTCATAGCCGAGGCCCTCGGCCAGGATCGTGTCGCTGCCGTTCTCGATCACCGCGGCTTCGACGCTGCGGTTCAACAATACCTTTTGCGCGGAGACCCAGTTGGCACAGTCCCGCTTGTCGATCAGGCGCTGGGCGAAATAGAGCCCCTGGTCGCAGGCGAGGCCGACATAGTCACCGCGCAGGTGCAGCAACCTTGCAATGATCCGCGCCGCCAGGCTCTTGCCGTCGGTGCCGCAGATGCCGATCACCGGAATGCGGCCGCTGTCGCCCTCGGCGAACAGATTGTCGACGATGGCGTTGCCCACCGGCCGGGGTTCGCCCTGGGCCGGTTTGAGGTGCATGAGCAGGCTCGGGCCGGCGTTGACCTCGACGATCGCCGCGCCCTGCTCGGCGAGAGGGCGGGAAATATCCTGCGCAACGAGGTCGATACCGGCAATGTCCAGCCCGACGATGCGCGCGGCAAGCGCAACCGCGGCGGCGACTTCCGGATGCACTTCATCGGTCACGTCGAAGGCCACATTGCCATTGCGCTGGATCAGCACCTGCTTTCCCTGCGGCGGGATCGAGTCGGCGTCATACCCTTGCCGTTCGAGCTCGAAGCGAATCGCCGGATTCTCATCCGGCAGCAGCACATCCAGCGGAAACTCCTCGCCGGCGCCCCGGCGCGGGTCGCTATTGAGCTGGGCGTCGATGAGCTGGCGTATGGTCGAGTGGCCATCCGCGACCAGCGAAACCACTTCACCGCGGGCCGCAGCCGCGAGGCGACCGCCGACCACCAGCAGACGGTGTTCGTTGCCGCGTATGAAACGCTCCACGATCACTTCGCTGCCTTCCGCATCGGCAAGGTGAAAGGCCGCCTCGACCTCCGCGCGCGACATCAGGTCGGTGGAGACGCCGCGCCCGTGGTTGCCGTCGCTCGGCTTGACCACGACAGGCACGCCGATGTCCTCGGCCGCTTCCCACGCGTCTGCCGGACTGTCGACGATGCGGCCTTCCGGGACGGGTACGCCGCACGCGCTCAACAGGCTCTTCGTGAGGTCCTTGTCCTTGGAGATGCCTTCGGCGATGGCGCTGGTATGGTTGGTCTCGGCGGTCCATATCCTGCGCTGGCGCACGCCGTATCCCAGCTGAACCAGATTGCCTTCGGTCAGGCGGATCGAGGGGATGCCGCGCTCGGTGGCCGCATCCACGATGCACGCGGTACTCGGCCCCAGGCACAGTTCATCGACCATCTCGTGCAAGTGGTCAACGGCGGCTTTCACGTCGAACGGCTTGTCGTGCATCGCGGCGAGCACGAGATCGCGGGCGGCGTCCAGCGCGGCGCGGGTCACCTGTTCGTTGCGCGAACGCACGACCACTTTGTACACACCGCGCACCCCGGTGCTGCGGGCCTTGCCGAACCCGCTCTGCATTCCCGCAAGGTTCTGCAATTCGATGGTGACATGCTCGAGTATATGTCCCGGCCAAGTTCCTTCACGCAGCCGTTCCAGGAAACCGCCGCGCTCCCCGACGCCGCACCGGTGCTCGATCAGCGTCGGCATCCATGCAGTCAGCCGCTCGTAGAAACCGGGAATGGTGTTGGAAGGCGAGTCTTCCAGAATGCCGATATCCAGCCAGACTTCCAGTACGGGACGATACGTCCAGATGTTCGGTCCGCGCAGCGGCAAAATCTTGAGAAACTCCATCAATCTGTCCTGATGATTTGAAGTGGGTTG
>JAJXTT010000191.1 GCA_021783525.1 Pseudomonadota bacterium | reverse complement strand
AAGCCCGCGCCGGACATCTACAACTGGGTACTGGCCGAACTCAAGCTCGCGCCGCAGGATTGCATCGCACTGGAAGACTCCAACAACGGCCTGCGCTCGGCACTGGCAGCCGGCATCAAGACCTACGTCACCACCAACCCCTACACGCACCGCCAGGATTTCGCCGAGGCCGCCGCAGTCTTCGACGACTTGAGCGACCTCGCGAATTTCTACCGGGTCACCGGCCTGCACATTTAGGTAGTTCGGCCTGTTTCCTGCTAATCTTGCGGACAATTCAATTGTCCGCAACCCGCCATGCAAAGTTATCTGAAACGAATCCTGACCGCCCGCGTCTATGACGTGGCCATCGAATCGCCACTTGAACTTGCCCCCAGCCTCTCCGCGCGCATCGGCAACAACGTGCTGCTCAAGCGCGAAGACATGCAGCCCGTGTTCTCGTTCAAGCTGCGCGGCGCTTACAACAAGATGGCGCAGCTCACGCCGGAGCAACTCAAACGCGGCGTGATCACCGCTTCGGCAGGCAACCATGCACAGGGCGTGGCGCTCAGCGCGCATCGCATGGGCTGCAGGGCGGTCATTGTGATGCCGACCACCACCCCTCAGGTCAAGATCGATGCGGTGCGCCATTTCGGCCAGCGCTCCGTGGAGATCGTGCTGCATGGCGACAGCTACAACGACGCGTACGGACATGCGCTGGAACTGGAGAAGGAAAAGCAGCTTACCTTCGTGCATCCGTTCGACGATCCCGATGTGATCGCCGGGCAAGGCACCATCGGCATGGAGATACTGCGCCAGCACCAGACCCCGATCCACGCCATCTTCTGCGCCATCGGAGGCGGCGGATTGATCGCCGGCGTCGCGGCCTATGTCAAGCAGGTGCGCCCGGACATCAAGGTCATCGGCGTGCAGACCACCGATTCGGACGCCATGTACCGTTCGCTGAAAGCAAAAAAACGCGTGCAGCTGAGCGAGGTCGGCCTGTTCGCGGATGGAACAGCCGTCAAGCTGGCAGGCGAAGAGACGCTGCGCATCTGCAGGAAATACGTGGATGAGATCGTGCTGGTGGACACCGACGCGGTGTGCGCGGCGATCAAGGACGTGTTCCAGGATACGCGCTCCATCCTTGAGCCTTCCGGTGCGCTCGCGGTTGCCGGCGCCAAGCTCTACGCCAAGCGCGAACAGCTCAAAGGGGAAACGCTGGCCACCGTTTGCAGCGGCGCCAACATGAACTTCGACCGCCTGCGTTTCGTCGCCGAACGCGCCGAAATCGGCGAACGGCGCGAAGCCATCCTCGCGGTCACCATCCCGGAAACGCCCGGCAGTTTCCGCAAGTTCTGCTCGCTGCTCGGCAAGCGCAACATCACCGAGTTCAACTACCGCTATGCCGATCCAAAGGCAGCACAGGTGTTCGTCGGCATCCAGGTGAAGGACCAGTCGGAAACGACCGATCTGGTGGACAGGCTGCAACGCAGCAAGCTGCCCACGCTCGACCTTTCCGACAACGAAATGGCCAAATTGCACCTGCGCCACCTGGTTGGCGGCCACGCCCCCGAGGCCAAGAACGAGATCCTGTTCCGTTTCGAATTCCCGGAACGTCCGGGTGCACTGATGAACTTCCTCAACAGCATGGACCATAACTGGAACATCTCGCTTTTCCACTACCGCAATCACGGCGCGGATTACGGTCGTGTACTGGTCGGCATGCAGGTGCCGCGCACCGACAAGAAGGCGCTCAAGACCTTTCTCGACACCCTGGGCTACCGCTACTGGGACGAGAGCGACAATCCGGCCTACCGGCTGTTCCTGGGGTGATTCGGGGTGAGCACGGACTCCTTCCGTGAATTCGCCCTGGAGCAACTCGCCGCTCTTGACGGCCTGTATTGCAAACACATGTTTGGCGGCCACAGTCTTTATTTGGGCAGGGTGTTTTTCGGCATCCTGTTCGAAGGCAGGCCGGATTTCACGACACATCCGGATACCTTGCCGGATTGCCTGACCGCCCGGATCGCCACATTCGCCCCCTGGAAAAGCCAAATTTAATGGATTACCCAAAAGTTACCGTAGAGATGCCGGAAGATGCCGTGCAATTAACGGCGTGGGCACGAAAGGCAGCACGATAATGGACATCCAAGCTAGGAAGCAGGCCCTCCGGCAAAGTATAATCGCCGCCCGCGAAAAGTTGCCCGCTGCCGAGCGCCTGCGCCTGAGCCGTGCCGTTGTTGAATCCATCCGCGATCTGCCGGTTTACCGGCAGGCCCTGACGGTACTGGGTTATCTGAATTTCGGCGCAGAACTGGCAGCCGAACTGTGGGTACGGCAGGCATTGGCCGACGGCAAGCGGGTGCTGCTGCCGCGCGTGAACCGTGCCAGCAGGCATCTGGACCTGTATCGGGTGCAAGACCTGGACCAAGACGTTGCACCCGGCGCATGGGGTATACGTGAACCCCTTGCAGAGCGCTGTATAAAAGAAGAAGCGCCGGGAACGTTGGATTTCATCCTGTTACCCGGCGTCGCGTTCACCCGCGAGGGCGCACGATTGGGATACGGCGGCGGCTTTTACGACAAGCTGCTGGCGCAGATACCGCATCGGCCGGCCTTGGTCGCCGGGGCGTTCGCGCTGCAGGTAGTGCATGAGATTCCACAGGAAAACACCGACCGCAAAATAGAGTGGCTGGTGACGGAAGCCGAAACGACACGTTGTAACTTTGGGAGAGAGTAAAGATGGCAACGCAACAACCCGATATCGACCCGCAAGAAACCCAGGAATGGCTGGACGCGCTCCAGTCCGTGCTGGAAAAGGAAGGCGCCGAACGCGCCCACTTCCTGATGGACCAATTGATCCATCATGCCCGCATGGCCGGCGACGATATGCCGATCAGCGCCACCACGCCCTATCTCAACACGATCCCGCTGGACAAGGAAGAGCGCTCCGCCGGCAACATGGAACTGGAACACCGCATCCGCGCCCTGACCCGCTGGAATGCGATGGCCATCGTGATGAACGCCAACAAGACTTCGTCGGAATTGGGCGGACACATCGCCAGTTTCGCGTCGGCGGCGACTTTATATGACGTTGGCTTCAACCATTTCTTCCACGGCAAGACCGACGATCACGGCGGCGACCTGGTCTATTTCCAGGGCCACTCGTCGCCCGGCATCTATGCTCGTGCCTTTCTTGAGGGACGCCTCAGCGAAGAACAGCTCTACAAGTTCCGCCAGGAAGTGGGCGGAGGCGGCCTTCCCTCCTATCCTCACCCGTGGCTGATGCCGAACTTCTGGCAATTTCCCACGGTGTCGATGGGCCTCGGCCCGCTGATGGCCATCTATCAGGCGCGCTTCATGCGTTACCTGCAGCACCGCGAACTCGCCCCCACCGAGGGCCGCAAAGTGTGGGCCTTCCTCGGCGATGGCGAAACCGACGAACCGGAATCGCTGGGTGCGATTTCGATGGCCGGGCGCGAACAGCTCGACAATCTGATTTTCGTGATCAACTGCAACCTGCAGCGGCTGGACGGCCCGGTGCGCGGCAACGGCAAGATCATCCAGGAGCTGGAAGGGGTGTTCCGTGGCGCGGGCTGGAACGTCATCAAGGTCGTCTGGGGCCGCTGGTGGGACCGCCTGCTGGCCAAGGACAAGAGCGGCTTGCTGCTCAAGCGCATGGAAGAAGTGGTCGACGGCGAATACCAGACCTACAAATCCAGGGACGGCGCCTATGTGCGCCAGCACTTCTTCGGCAAGTACCCCGAACTGCTGGAACTGGTCGCCGACATGTCGGACGACGAAATCTGGCGCCTGAACCGCGGCGGCCACGATCCGTTCAAGGTGTTCGCGGCCTATGCCGCGGCATGCAAGCACAAGGGCCAGCCGACCGTGATCCTGGCCAAGACGGTAAAGGGTTACGGCATGGGAGAGTCGGGCGAGGCGCAGAACCCGACACACCAGCAAAAGAAAATGGGCGAGGAGGCGCTGCGCAAGTTCCGCGACCGCTTCAACATTCCGGTCACCGACGAACAATTGCCCAACCTGCCCTTTGTGCGCCCCGCCGAGGACAGCCAGGAGATGAAATACCTGCGCGAACGCGGCGCGGCCTTGGGTACGCTCCCGGCCCGCAATCCGGTCAGCGATGCGTTGCAGATCCCGGAATTGTCCGCTTTCGACGCCCTGCTGAAAGACAGCGAAGGCCGCGAGTTTTCCACCACCATGGCGTTCGTGCGCATGCTCGGTGTGCTGGTGAAAGACAAGAACATCGGCAAAAAGATCGTGCCCATCGTTCCCGACGAATCACGCACTTTCGGCATGGAAGGCATGTTCCGCCAGCTCGGGATTTTCTCGCAGGTCGGCCAGCTGTACACGCCCGAGGATGCGGATCAGCTCATGTTCTACAAGGAATCGTCTTCCGGGCAGATCCTGCAGGAGGGTATCAACGAAGCG
>JAJXTT010000190.1 GCA_021783525.1 Pseudomonadota bacterium | reverse complement strand
GTCCTGCGCCGCGTCGAGGAGCACCGGGTCGTGCTTCTCCAGGTTGGTATAGAGCGGAAGCACCATGAACGGCAGGTACACATACACCATGGCGATCATCACCGCGACGGGCGAAAACAACAGCCGCACCGGCGCCACACCGAACGCTCCGAGCAGTACGTTGAGCACGTGGTTGAGTGCCGCCTGCGGCCCGAGAAGGATCATCCAGGCGTAGATCCCGATCAGGAAATTGCTGGTGAACGGCAGGATCACCAGCAGCATCATCAGGTTGCGGCTTTGCTTGGGGCTGCGCGCAATCAGCAGCGCCAGCGGATAGGCCATGACCAGGCAGATCAGCGTGGTGGCAAGCGCCATGATGAAGGACTTGATGAAGACTTCAGCATAGATGAAGTCGCTGAAGAAGAAGCGGTAGGTCTCCGTGGTGAGTCCGTGCAGCGTCTGCGGACCGGCTGCAATCAGCGGCGCCAGCCCGCCGAATTCGCCGGGATAGCGGAACGAGGCGAACACCATGATCACGCCGGGTATCGCCACCAGCAGCAACAGGAACAACAGCGGCGGGCCGCTCACCAGCCAGCGGGTGAGTCGTGTCGAGCGCGATGCTCTGTCATGTCCGTCACTCATGGAGAAACACTCCCGCATCGTGGCGCCAGCCGACCCTGATCCCGGCACCCACTTTGAACAATTCCGCGCCCCCGGGCGCCGAGTTGGGCAACAGCGCCTCGATCATTGTTCCATTGGGCAAACGGATCCGGTACACGCTGACGTCACCCTGGTACAGCAGGCTTTGCACTTCCCCCGCGAAGTGGTTCTTCAGTTCCGCCAGCTCCGCCTGCACGCCGATGCGCACCTGTTCCGGACGGATGGCGAACACGCCCTTGTCTCCCGCTGCCACGCCTTGCCGTAACGGCGTCACGATCTCGCCCAGTCCTTCCACCATCAGATGCAGGTGGCCGCGACCGACTTGCTCCACCTGCGCCGGGATCATGGTGATCTGGCCGATGAAATCGGCGACGAAACGGTTGCGCGGATGGCTGTAAAGCCTCGAAGGCTCGTCAACCTGAACCACCCTGCCCTGATTCATCACCGCGATGCGGTGCGACAGGGCCAGCGCCTCGACCTGCGCATGTGTCACGAAAACGAAAGTGATGCCAACCTCGCGTTGCAGGCCGATCAGTTCGACCTGCATCTCTTCGCGCAACTTCGCATCCAGTGCCGCCAGGGACTCATCGAGCAGCAGCAGGCGCGGACGATTGATCAGTGCGCGCGCCAATGCCACGCGTTGCTGCTGTCCGCCGGAAAGCTCGTGCGGATACTTGTCGGCCTTGCCGGTCAGGCGCACCAGCTCCAGCGCTTCCCGCAAGCGTTGCCGGATATCCGCCGGTTCGTGGTGCGCCATGCGCAGGGGAAAAGAAATGTTCTCCGCCACAGTCAGGTGCGGGAACAGCGCATAGCTCTGGAATACGGTATGGACAGGGCGTTTTTCTGCGGGAACACCCGCGAGATCCTTGCCATCCAGCAGTATCTGGCCGGAATCTGGAGATTCGAAGCCCGCGATCATGCGCAGGATGGTGGTCTTGCCGCAACCGGAAGGACCGAGAAGGGTAAAGAATTCTCCCGCCTCTATCGCCAGGTTGACATCGTCCACGGCGGTCAGATCGCCGAAGCGGCGGGTAACATTCCTGAGTTCAAGCAGCGCCATATCAGGCCCCCATGACTATAGGTATTCGTCCCTATATATTCAGCAACGGGTTTGCGGTAGCTTTATACATCATTGCTAGTCTTTTTCCAGGCAACTTTATCGAGCGCGACAGAAAATCATTTTCACGATCCTTGCCGATGAGACCTCGCATGGACAAAATCCACTCCGGCCCCGTTGCATGGGAAACGCGTCCACGGTGGCATCGACCTGTGAAGATACGGCTTTCGAAGCCGGGCTCCGGCCGCAAGGAGAGCGATCATGAAACTCACGGAAATTCGCGACATCGCCAGATCGCATGGTATTAACGCTGACAAGATTTTCAAGACCGAGCTGATCAGGACGATCCAGATCAAGGAGGGTAATTTTGATTGTTATGCGACCGCCTACGGTGGGATATGCGACCAGCTCGGCTGCCGCTGGCGTGACGACTGTTTTGTGGCGGCCCGTAACCGTACGCAATTGTGAATTTGACCATTGATTCTTTTACAGAGAACCATGCCTGAAAAGGATGTCATGGCGAACCTGCAAGGCAATGCAGCCACACGGCATTATTTCCGGAGATCACCATGTCCGCAAAGCAAGTCATGTTTCACGATGCTGCCCGCGCCAGGATCATTGTGGGCGTGAATATCCTGGCGGATGCGGTCAAGGTCACATTGGGCCCGAGAGGCCGCAATGTCATCCTGGACCGGACCTACGGGCCGCCTCTAGTGGCCAACTCCGGTGTCATTGTGGCAAAAGAGATCGAGCTTCAGGACAAGTTCGAGAACATGGGCGCGCAGATGGTGAAGGAAGTCGCGAGCAAGACGTCCGACGTGGCCGGCGACGGCACAACCACCGCGACCGTTCTGGCACAGGCGATCGTGCGCGAAGGCATGAAGTTCGTCGCCGCGGGAATGAACCCGACGGATTTGAAGCGCGGTATCGACAAGGCGGTCGCGGCGACCATCGAGGAACTGCGCAAGATTTCCAGGCCGTGCACCACGAACAGGGAGATATCCCAGGTCGGCGCGATTTCCGCCAATGCCGATACCGCTGTCGGCGACATCATCGCCCAGGCCATGGAGAAGGTAGGCAAGGAAGGCGTGATCACGATCGAGGATGGCAAAACCCTGCAGAACGAACTGGAAGTGGTAGAGGGAATGCAGTTCGACCGCGGCTACCTGTCGCCCTACTTCATCAACAACCCGGAGAAACAGATCGTCGCGCTGGATGAACCGTACATCCTTCTGCACGACAGGAAGATCGGCAACATCCAGGATCTGCTGCCGGTACTGGAGCAGATCGCCAAAGCCGGACGTCCGCTGCTGATCATCGCCGAGGATGTCGAAGGCGAAGCGCTGGCGACGCTGGTGATCAACAACCTCCGCGGCACGCTGAAGACGGTCGCCGTCAAGGCACCCGGGTTCGGGGATCGCCGCCGCGCGATGCTGGAAGATATCGCCATTCTGACCGGCGGTGAGGTGATCGCCGAGGAAGTCGGCCTGACGCTCGAAAAGGCCACTTTGAAAAATCTCGGCCAGGCCAAACGCATTGAAACAGGCAAGGAAAACACCACGCTGATCAGCGGCGCCGGCGATGCCGTGAAGATCCAGAACCGCATCCGGCAGATCCGCCAGGAGATCGAGGAAGCGAGCAGCACATATGACAGGGAAAAGCTGCAGGAGCGCGCCGCCAAGCTCGCCGGCGGAGTTGCGGTGATCAGGGTCGGTGCCGCCACCGAAACAGGCATGAAGGAAAAGAAGACCCGCATCGAGGACGCGATGCACGCAACCCGGGCCGCAGTCGAAGAGGGTATCCTGCCGGGCGGTGGCGTGGCCCTGCTGCGCGCCAGGGCAGCGATCGCGGTGCTGCATGGCGAAAACAGCGAACAGGACGCCGGCATCAAGATCGTGTTGCGCGCGCTGGAAGAACCCTTGCGCCAGATCGTCACCAATGCAGGAGGCGAACCTTCGGTGGTGCTGAACAGGGTGCTGGAGGGCGAGGGCAGCTTCGGCTACAACGCCGCCTCGGAAGAATATGGCGACCTGATCGAAATGGGCGTGCTCGACCCGACCAAGGTGACGCGCAGCGCCCTGCAGAATGCCGCCTCGATAGCCAGCCTGATTCTGACTACCGACGCGATGGTCGCAGAGCTGCCCAGGGAAATTGCCGCGCCGGATGCCCTGTCCGGAACGGAGATGTGATGTATGCGTATGCGTCAGCCTGCAACACAGTGCAGACGATCGAGTGATCAACCAGAGGAGGATTCAGCATGAAACATGCAACGACACCAGATGGCTACCATCAAATCCAGCGGCACGACGGCATCTTCCAGGAGCGCGTGCACGATGCCTACAAGATCAAGGGCAAGCTGCTGGAACCGACCGTTTGCCCGCAATGCGGAGCGGTATTTCATGCGGGACGCTGGCAATGGATGAAAGCCCCGGACAATGCGCACAAGGTGACTTGCCCGGCCTGCCACCGGATACATGACCATTACCCTGCCGGCTTCCTTACCTTGCAGGGAACGTTCTTCCAGGCACACCGGGATGAGATCATGCGCCTCGCGCGCAACCACGAGGCGGACGAACGGGCCGAGCACCCGCTCAACCGCATCATGGACGTGGAAGAAAAGGATGGTGCGACAGTGGTGACGACCACCGATATCCATCTTGCCCGCGGCATAGGCGAGGCCTTGCATCATGCCTACCAGGGAGAACTGAGTTATCACTACAACCCGGAACAGAACCTGTTGCGGGTAAGCTGGTCGCACTGATACAACA
>JAJXTT010000189.1 GCA_021783525.1 Pseudomonadota bacterium | reverse complement strand
GCCGATTCCTGGCGGGAGTAATGTAGACAATTCTGCAGTTGTCATGCCTCTTGTCGTCCATGATTTTCACATACAAGCGAAGTACCTTTTGCTCCGGACCTTCCAAGACTTGCACGAACGCACTTCCACCAAAGACAAGAACTCCGGTGATATCCAACGCCGCATTATTCGCTTGCGACGACTGCAGGATATCGCGAAGATCCAAATCAGAAATTGACGGGGCCGCTTGGCTAATGTAAAGCAATCTGATCATGATTCGTGATATTCAAAGGCCGCATCCATCCTGTGGTTCTCTGGGAACTTAACAACGAGAAAATCGTGTGATGAACAATTGGAGTGCATTACAGCAAGATACCAAGATGGAGAGATTAGTGTGAAATAAAAATGATATTAAATATGGCGTATGCACAGGCCTGCTGGATTCCATTTCGTCATGGCATTTCAACCTGTGGCAAATATTCCTTCGTGAAGTGGAGGCGCTAATTCGCGGAGCCAAGGAACAGGTAGCGTCTTCAGTTCTGTTCTGTGCCGGGAACCACGACTTTATCTGCCTTGGCACAAGCCTATGCTTCGAGTCACACCCCGCCACGCCTACCAATCGCATTCCTTGCCGTCATCTGCCCCAGCACGGGCAAATGCTTGATCGCACCCGAGTAACTCAGTGATTTAGTCTTGTTAAATATTTGATAAATTTAGATATTTATTGCATTCCGAGCAAATCGATGACACCATCAATTAACCACACTACTAACACGCCCTCAGCCGTCTCTGACTAATGGTTTGTTATCGAAGCCGAAACAAACTGGTGTGGCAGGCGCAAGTTCTCATAAATTTATTTTGGAGGTGCAATCGTGTTAGGACTATCTCTTCCGGTTTTCTTCGTTATGGCTCCGTTTATGCTGCTGTCCTTCCTGATTTTGTTGTCCGGAAAATCCTGAAGTCGAAATCGCGGTCTGCTTTTCCCCAACCTGCAATATCAGGGGCGGCCTGGCTCTAGCCAGGCCTTTTTATTTCGGATATCAAGTGATGGGTAGCTATGCTTCAATCGCGTCATCTGCACAATATATAGTTGAAGTCATAGATATATTGGCATATTGACTCGTTGCGGGATCGCGCTGTACTTTGCGAACATCAAATCAAAAATAACCAACGAATACCCACACGGGCGGAATTCCTAAAACTAATTTAATAATTTTATTGGGTGATGGTTGCTAGATTCCATGCCGCTGCAATGAACGTGACCTAAATCAAGAATAAGGCTGTCTGAAACCAATAAGTATTCAAATATTTCCAATGCCACGACCGGTAATCCCAGGCGCGTTACGGCGAAGTCCGGCCGATTAAGCACTGCAATTGCCTGCCCTGTACTGTCTTGTTCGTGCCGTCGAAGCAAAATGAACCTGAGGGAGACACTGAATGGATGGCCCCCGACTTGCGCGTTTGAGCAAATCCGATAGCATCAGGATCGTCCTGATTTACGCCATCTTTGCCGGACTGTGGATCGTGCTTTCGGACGAGGCGCTTGAATGGTTTATCGCAGACCCGTCATATCTCCAGATCGCACAGACTTTCAAGGGCTGGTTCTATGTAGCCGTCACGTCCCTGCTGCTCTACTTCCTGCTTAAGCGATCAGCTGACAAGAACGACAGCGCCGACGAGCCTGACCGATACCCCGGTCTGGTCGACTGGAAACCCTGGCAGCACTATCTTTTCGCCGCAACCGTCACGCTCGCCACGTTGTTGTTGCGCGAGAGCATCATCGTGGCCTTCGGCGAAAGGCCTTTGCTGATCCTGTTCATGTTCCCAATCATTCTGAGCGCAACGATCGGCGGATTCGGTCCCGGAATTGTCTCCACCTTCATTGCAGCGTCTTCGGTTACTTTCGTTGTCTATCCCACCGCCGCAGGCTTCCGTCTGGAACATTCCTACGACCTGCTTCAGCTGGGATTCCTGATCGTGAACGGATTGCTCGTCAGCATCCTCAGCCTGATGCTGCACGAGGCACGGTACAAATCCGACCGGGAGCGCAAAAATGCCCTGGACAGCCTGGGTGAGAAATCCCGCGCATTGCAGCTGCTCGATGCGATTACCGAGGGCTCCACCGATGCGATCTTCGCCAAGGATATCGACGGACGCTATCTGCTGTTCAATCGGGCCGCTGCGAGCTTCGTCGGCAAGTCCATACAGGAGGTACTGGGCAAGGACGACTCCGCAATTTTTCCGCCCAATCAGGCGGCACTCATCCAGAGAAGCGACCGCGAGGTGATACAGGGTGATCGGGTCGCGACTTTTCAGGAAAACCTAGATACCAAAGACGGAAAATCGTTCTTCCTGACCACCAAGGGCCCATTGCATGACGACGCAGGCAACGTTGCCGGCGTGTTCGGTATCTCGCGCGACATCACCGGAATCAAGACAACCGAATTTGCATTGCGCCGCGAACGCGACCTCAGCCAGCGCTACCTCGACACGGCCCAGAGCATCATGGTTGCTCTGGACGATGCGGGTCGCATCACCATGATCTCCCGCTACGGCTGCGATTTGCTGGGTTACCGCGAAAACGAGCTGCTGGGCGAAAACTGGTTCAAGACCTGCCTGCCGCAGCCGGAAGGAATGGATACCATCCTCCCGATATTCCGCGAGATCCTGGCGGGGAATCTGGAAGATCATCAGCACCTGGAAAATGCGGTGCTTTGCCGCGACGGCAGCCAGCGGATGATCTCCTGGCGCAACAATTACTTCAGGAACGAAGCGGGCAACATCGTCGGCACGCTCAGTGCGGGCGAGGACATCACCGAGCGCAGACAGGCCGAGGATGCCTTGCACGAGAGCGAAGAAACTTATCGCTCCCTGTTCGAGCACATGCTCAACGGCTTCGCCTATTGCCGCATGCTGTATGTGAACGGACGCCCGGATGACTTCGTCTACCTGAGCGTCAATCAGGCCTTCACGTCACAAACCGGACTGAAGGATGTCGCCGGACGCAGGGTCAGCGAAGTCATTCCCGGCATCCGCGAGGCCGATCCGGAATTGTTCGAGAAATACGGACGCGTCGCGTCGGGCGGCCAACCGGAACAGTTCGAGGTTTTCGTCCATGCGCTGGACATGTGGTTCGCGATCTCGATATACAGCCCGAAACCGGAGCACTTTGTCGCCGTGTTCGATGTCATCACCGAACGGAAGAAGGCGGAGATCGCCCTGCTTCAGCAAGCCGCAGAATTGCGCCAGCGCAATGACGAACTGGAACGATTCAACCGCGCCACAGTGGGCCGGGAACTCGACATGATCGCGCTCAAGCGGCAGATCAATGATCTGTCGCATCGTCTCGGCCATGAGCCTCCCTACCCGCTGGAATTTCTGGACAGGCAAGGCAAAGGCAAGACCCCATGAAGACGCGCCTGATCCTCTCGATCCTGCTGCCATTCGTCGCCTGCGCCCTGCAATGGATGCTGTGGGACTACGTCAAGCCCTATGTCTGGCTACTCTTTTTTCCTGCCGCCTATTTCAGCGCCTGGATCGGCGGCAGGGCCGGCGGCATCGCGGCGACGTTGATCGGCGCACTGCTGGCCTGGTTTGTCTTCATGGCGCCATCATCCGCTCTTGCGACGCCCAGTCCGGCGTCGGCATTCTCCGTCCTGATATTCATTTTCATGGGCATGCTCTTCACCTTGTTCTTCGAGCGCCTGCGGCAGGCGATAGAGCGCTCCAGGCGCCGGCTGAAGGACAGCGAAGTCCGCTTTGGGGCCACCTTCGAGCAGGCCGCGGTCGGCATCGCACTTGTTGCGCTGGACGGTCACTGGCTCAGGGTCAACCGCAAGCTCTGCGAGATCGTCGGCTACAGTCACGACGAATTGCAGGCCCTGACGTTCCAGGACATCACTCACCCGGACGACCTGCAGACGGATCTCGCGAATGTGCAGCAGATGCTCGCAGGCGCGATCGCCAGTTACGCGCTGGAAAAGCGCTATATCCGCAAGGACGGCGGCATCGTCCGGGTCAACCTCACCGTCTCTCTGGTGCGCAAGCCCGACGGAGCACCGGATTACTTTGTTTCTGTCGTTGAGGATATCCAGGCGCGCAAACAAGCGGAGGAAAGGCTCAAGGAAAGTGAGGCCGCACTGCGGGAAGCCCAGCACCTGGCCGGCATCGGCAACTGGAAGTGGGATACCGCGACAGGCCGCCACACCTGGTCCGACGAGATATATCAGATCTACGGGCGGGATCCTGCCCAGCCGCCGGCCGTCTATCCCGAAGTGCAGCAGTATTTCACGCGAAGCAGCTGGGAGAGACTTTCGGCTGCCGTGGAGGAAGGGATGACGACAGGAAAGCCTTACGAATGCGACGCAGAGGTGGTGCGCCCCGACGGAACGCACCGCTGGATCACGGCCCGAGGGCAAGCCGCACGTGACGCTGACGGAAGCGTCATCAACCTGCACGGCACGGTTCAGGATATCACCGCGCGCAA
>JAJXTT010000188.1 GCA_021783525.1 Pseudomonadota bacterium | reverse complement strand
ACCCGTTCGCCGATCTGCACCGAGCGCTTGGCGACCTGGCCGCTGCAGGGCGCCAGCACGCGGGTGCGCGCGAGTGCCAGTGCGGCCTCGCGAACATGGACTGCGGCGGCGCGAACGTTCGGGTGGTTCTCTATCGAGAGGTGGTCCACCCGAGCGCGCGAAACGCCCGATTGATCGATGGTCTGTTCGACGGCGGCGCTGCCGGCATGCACGGCGTGGATGGCGGCTTCGTGCTGCGCCCGCGCGGCGTCGCGTGCCGTGAGCGCGATCTGCACGTTTTCAGGAGAGACGAAATTCTGCCGGGCCAGGGCGACGCGGCGGTTGTATTCGTCTTCGGCCTGCGCCAGGGTGGCTTCGCTGCTGGCCAGCTCTGCCTGAGCGCGTGCCAGATCGGCGCGCCGTTGTGCGAGCAGCGGCAGATTGCCCTGGTTGGTTGCGTACAGGCCGCGCACTTCGCGCACGGCCGACGCCAGTGCGGCTTCGGCAGCTTCCAGTTGCAGGCGGGCATCGCTGTCGTCCAGCTGCACCAGCACCTGGCCTTCCGTCACGGCCTGCGTGGTGTCGCCGTAGATGGCGATCACCGTGCCGCCGGTCAGCGGCATCACCGCGACGATATTGCCGCCCACGTAGGCGTCGTCGGTGCCGGTGCGCCACTGTCCGAGCAGGAACCACCATGAAAAAAAGGACAACAGCGCCAGTGCCACGACCCCGCCGATGAGCAGAAGAATCCTGCGGCGCTTGTCGGGTGCGGCTGTCGTTGGCGTGCTGTCCTGATCGGTCATGCGGGTTCTCCGAAACATGCGCAAGGGTACTGTTTTGACTGTATGGGAGTTGGCCGTGGTATGTCAATGATGATGTGAGGAGCGTGCCTGTATAATCACGCGACGCGATATCCTCGGTGAAGAATTGAATCATGTCAGCCATACTGCCCGTACTCTCGCTCCTTGAAACCCGCGTTCTCGGCGTGCTTGCCGAAAAACAGCGAACGGTGCCCGACAGCTATCCATTGACGCTCAATTCACTGGTTTCCGGATGCAACCAGAAGAGCAGCCGCGACCCGGTGATCGAAGCTTCCGAATCCGAAGTGCAGGCGGCGCTGGACAGCCTGCGGGCGTTGTCGCTGATCGTGGAGACGAGCGGAGGCCGGGCGTCGCGTTACGGGCACAACGTCGAGCGTGTGCTGCATATCCCGACCCAGTCCACGGCTTTGCTGACCATGCTGATGTTGCGCGGTCCGCAGACGGCGGGGGAGTTGCGCATCAATTGCGAGCGCTTGCACAGATTCGCGGATATTTCGTCGGTCGAAGCGTTTCTGGAAGAGCTGGCAGAGCGCCCGGAAGGGGCTTTGGTGGTGGAATTGCCGCGTCAGCCCGGCTCGCGCGAGAACCGCTGGATGCATCTGCTTTCGGGCACGCCTGTCATCGATGAAAAAGTGCCCGCAAGCCCGGCAACTTCCGTTCCCGCAGGCGATGTGACCGTGGGTGAGATCGCCGCGCTCAAGGCCAACGTTGCCAGGCTTGAAGCGGAACTCGGAGAGCTGCGGAGGTTGGTGGACAGGCTGTATGCCGAGCTGGGTGTGCCCGGATCATGATGCCGCTGCCGCATGTGCCTGCAATCGGGGCAATGTGCCGGATGCGGTGAAAAAAAGGCGGCCATCGGGCCGCCTTTTTACTCAGAAGCTGCGCAATACGCTGAGTACGTAAGAGTTCTCGTTGCCGCGCGGGATCGCCACGTTGTCGCCGACGCGCAAGCGATTCCATCCCAGGTCGACCGAGTACTTCTCGTTCAGGTGATACTCGATGCCGGCACCGTAGGTGATATCGCCGTGGTTGGCGGTGGCGCCGGTCGCATCCTTGGAGTGCGCAGAAGCAAGGCCGAGGCGTGCAAAGCCTTCGAACTCCCCGAACAGCGGCACGAAACCAAGGGCGGCGACGGAAATCGCGGAAGTCCTGTCCGGCGCCGCACTCAGCGCGCCGGAGTCTTCATAGGCGATCTCCGCAGCGAAGTGCTCGTTGTAGCGGTGTCCCAGCATGACGGCGGCGCCGGTGCTGGACGGGCCGGAAGTCAGCGTACTGGCCGCGACGCCGACATAATTCTCCGCATGGTCTTCAGCATGTGCAGCAGGCACGACGGATGCGCACAAGAACGAAATTGCGACGATACTTTTCATGGTTCCCTTCCCTGGAATAATAATGTTTTAGTTTTTGAGATCGGGATTGATGCAAATGCCGTTGCAGCATCTGTTCATTCCCGTCATTGCCCTGCGTTTCGCCGGAAGCCCGCCCGGTTTCCGGTGGGACATGCCTGATGCGGGCGAAGGGCGGCGAACTTTATGGGAGGAGGTTGGGTGGTGTCAATGACGCTTGAAGCGGAAAGGCCGCGCTCTTGATGTGGGTGCAATACATCAACTGACGGCCCGTTGAACGGCCTTGGGCTATTTCAGCTCGGCGGCGCGCTGGGCGAGTTCCTGCTTTATTTCGCCGAGCTTGTTCTTGACGATTTTCATGTTCTTGCTGCCGAGGCGCAGCATGATCTTCTCGCCGATCGAAAGGGCTTCCGTTTCAGCGTCGGCATACTGGTAGAAGAACTTGGGCTGAACCAGCTTGATCGGCTCCTTGAGGTCGGGCGTATCCAGCAGATCGTCCAGTGCCTCGTTGAGCCGGTCGTTGAAACTGCCGTTCGGGTAGCCCAGTTCCGAATACGACTGCTGAAACAGGGGATAGAGGCGGACATAGAGTCCCACCAGTTGTTTCGGGTCCACGGCATCGGCGAGGTTCACATAGCCCGCATAACGGGCCGCATTCCTGGGGCTGATGGTCAGATGGTCTTCGGAGCCGGCGGTGAGGAAGTGTCCCGGTGGCGGATTGAACGGCATCGATTTCAGCGGCACACGCTGTTGCGGCAGATTATCCACCGTGACGACGATATTGCGAATGATCTGGTCGGTATGGAACAGTTTCATCAGCGATTCGTTTCCCAGTACGCTGGTCAATGCGTCAAGCACGAAGCTGTCGCTCTTTGCCAGTTGCGGCAGGGGAGGCAGTGCGGGGGGAATTTCGACCACCTGGCTCTGAACCGGTGCAGGCGGCGGAGGGGGGGGTGGCAGGGTATTCTTCGATTGGACGATTTCAGGCACAGGACGGCTGTTCTGCCAGTACACATAAGTCGCATACGCGGCACCCAGCAAAATGACAGTGGCAATTGCGAATAGAACTCTTTTATCCATGTTCATTCTCCTTTTTGAAAATTGCAAACGACAGTTTCAGTTCACGATCGCAAATGAATCCGGGCAGCTTGCGTTGGGTACGGTGGAGACCAGTATTGCCGATTAAAGTTTCACGCGCAATGACTCATTGAATCGAGATATGTGCATGCGGTTGCGGCGCACCGCAGACCATGCCGTCCGCCCTGCATCAAATGTCGTCAAGCTGCGTTCCGCGATGCATCGAACTGGTCGATCGGCACCGGCTTGCCAAACAAATATCCCTGGAAGGCATGGCAGCCGCGCAGATCCAGGAAATCATGTTGCGCCTCGGTCTCGACGCCCTCCGCAATGACTTCGAGTCCCAGTGTCTCGGCCATCGCGATGATAGTCTGGACGATGGCGGCATCGTTGGCGTCGGTGGCGATGTCCCGTACAAAGGATTGATCGATCTTGATCTGGTTCAGCGGAAGCCGCTTGAGGTATTGCAGGGACGAATAGCCGGTGCCGAAGTCATCCAGCGAGAGCCGTACACCGATCGCCTTCAGTGCGTTCATGGTGGCAACGGTGTCTTCGATATCTTCCAGCAGCAGACTTTCGGTGAGTTCCAGCTTGAGCAGGTTCGGGTTGATGGCATGGCGCTGCACTGCCGCGCGCACCTGCTCCACGAAATCATCCTGGTGGAATTGCCGGGCGCTGATGTTCACCGCCAGGACCAGGGAGCGGGTTCGTTCGTTGCCCGCCCATGCCTTGAGCTGTTCACAAGCCGTCTCCAGCACCCATTTCCCGATGGGCAGGATGAGCCCGGTCTCTTCCGCCAGTTGAATGAAGTCCGCGGGCGACACCAGTCCGCGCGCGGGATGGTTCCAGCGGATCAACGCTTCGGCTCCGACAGGAAGTCGTGCGCTGTCCACTTGTATCTGGTAATGCAACTGGAATTGCCCGATTTCGAGTGCCCTGTGCAATTCCGCTTCGAGCGCGGCGCGGATGTTTATGGCGTCCTGCATCTTTTGGTCGAAGAAACGCAAGGTGTTGCGGTCTGCCTTCTTCGCCTGGTACATGGCGATGTCGGCCTGTTTCAGCAATTCTTCCGCCTCCTGATTACCCCCGCCAAACACGGCCGCCCCGATACTGCCGGAACTGCGGAATACGTGTGTGCCCAGTTGATAAGGCCGGCTCAGGGCGGCAAGGATCTTTTCGCCAACAGATTCCGCCTGTTCGGCAGCTTCGAGGGGCTGGCCGCTCAGGTTTTCCAGCATGACCACGAATTC
>JAJXTT010000006.1 GCA_021783525.1 Pseudomonadota bacterium | reverse complement strand
GGTTGCTGATGAGCGCGACTTTATAGACACCGAACAGGGCCGGGGGCGTCAGCAGGATGACGTACCAGTAGTTGACGAAGAACCAGGACGTCGCCAGCAACATGCGCGTCTGGATCGGGATCTCTTGCCCCATGCCCTTGATGAAGCTGACCAGCTGCGGCACCAGGTAGATCATCAGGAAGAAAGTGATGGCCAGTACGATGGTGCCGACGAAGGCCGGGTAGATCATCATCGTCTTGGTCTGCGATGCCATTTCGTCCTGCCACTTGAGCGATTCGGTGAGATGCTTGAATACATCGACCAGGCGTCCGCTTTCCTCGCCTGCGCTCGTCAGGCTGACGGTGATCTTGTCGAACGCGTTCGGATGCTCCGCCATCGCTTGCGAAAGTTTTTTGCCGCTCTCGATGGACTCGATCAGGCTGGCGATGATCTCGCGGAAGGCGGCTTCTTCCATGCTGTCGCGCAGATCTCCGAGGCACTCCAGCAGGGGCACGCCTGCACGGACGAGTTGTTCGAGGTTGAAGAAGAAAGTGATGAGGTCGGGGCGCTTGATCCTGCCTCCGCCGAACGTCGCCTTGCTCTCCTCTTCCTTGCCGCTGATGAGATCAATTCCGGAGCGCTTCAGGCGCTGCTCCAGGTCGATCAGGTTGGCGGCATCCTGCAGTCCCTTGACCGACTTGCCGTTCTCGTCAATCGCCTTGTAGGAATAGAGCGCCATGTATCTTTACATCCGGTCGCTCAGGTCGACGACGCGCGAGACCTCGGCGATGGAAGTCACGCCCTGCAGGATACGCCGGATGCCGTCCTGCGCCAGCGGGCGGAAGCCTTTTTCCAGCGCGTGGTTCTTCAAGTCGCGGATGCTGGCACGGCGTGCGATCAGGTCGTCCATGTCGCTGTCCAGCCTGAGTATCTCCATGATCGCCTGGCGGCCGGAATAGCCCTGGTGATGGCAGACGTCGCAACCGGCAGCGCGGTAGATGGTGATGCCCTCGTCGTGGCGTACGCCGAGCATCTTGCATTCGGTGTGGTCCGGGTGATACGGGTATTTGCAGTGGCGGCAAAGCACGCGCACCAGGCGCTGCGCGATGATGCCGATGATGTTCCCCGCCATGATGTCCGGCAGGATGCCGATGTCCAGCAGGCGCGGAATGGCCCCGATAGACGAGTTGGTGTGCAGCGTGGAATACACCTGGTGGCCGGTCATGGCGGCACGGAACGCCATCTCGGCGGTCGGGTGGTCGCGGATTTCGCCGACGAGGATGATGTCCGGGTCTTGCCGCATCAGCGAACGGATGCCGCTGACGAAGTCCAGTTTGGCCGCTTCGTTCACCGAGCTCTGGCGGATCAGCGGAATGGGGTATTCCACCGGGTCTTCCAGGGTCATGATGTTCACCGACTCTGTGTTGACATGGTTCAGCACCGAATAAAGCGTGGTCGTCTTGCCGCTGCCGGTGGGACCGGTCACCAGTACGATACCTTCCGGTTTTGCGATGATGGCCTTGAGCGTGTTCAGCGCAGTCTCGTCCAGGCCGATCTGGTTGATCGCCACGATGCCTTTCTGCCTGTCCAGGATACGCAGAACCAGGTTCTCACCGTACGAGGTGGGGTGCGAAGCGACGCGGAAATCAATGGGGCGGCCGGACAGCCGCAGCGAGATGCGGCCGTCCTGCGGTGCGCGCGTCTCGGCGATGTTCATGCCGCTCATCACCTTCAGCCGCACCACCATCGCGGGCCAGAAACTCTTGTGCAGGCTGCGCACCTGGCGCAAGACGCCGTCCACGCGATAGCGGATGCGCAGGAAGCTGCTCTCCGGTTCGAAGTGGATGTCGGAGGCGCCCAGCTGTACGGCTTCCGTGAGCAGCGCGTCGATCAGGCGGACCACCGGCTGGCTGAATTCGTTTACCCCCTGCTGGAGGTTCTGGTGATCCATCTCGCCCGGTTCGATCTCGTGCAGGATGCCGTCGATGGACAGTTCGAAGCCGTAATATTGGTCGATGGCACGCAGGATGTCCGATTCGCTCGCGAGCTGGGTGACAAGGCGGTATTCGTCGCGCAACAAGGCGCGCACCTGGTCGAGCGCGATGATGTTGTCGGGGTCGGCGATCGCGAGGGTCAGGACATTGTTGGCGGCGTCGACAGACAGGGGCAGCAGGATATAGCGGCGCGCGATCTCTTTGGGAACCAGTGCGATGGCGGCCGGGTCGACCAGCACGTTCGAAAGGTCGACACTTTCCTGGCCCAGGTTTTCGGAAAGCACGTCGCGGATGGTCGCTTCGGACAAGAAGCCGAGACGCACCAGCAGGCGTCCCAGGGGCTGCGGGGTCTTGTTCTGCTCCTGGGTGGCGATGCGAAGCTGGTCTTCACTGATCACCCCCTTCGCTATCAGCAGGTGCCCGATGGGCTGCTGGGTCTGTTGTTGCGGTGCAGCCATCATCTTCCCTATTTGGCGGACGTCAGTTCATTCAGACGGTTTTGTGCTTGCGCGTGGTCAAATCCGGAATTGCCCGAAGTGTCGAGTTGCAGAGCCTGTTGATAGTACTGTGCAGCGAGCTTGCGCTGCCCGAGATGATCCAGGCTCACCGCCAGGTTGAACGTGAACTGGGGATTGGCAGGCTCCAGCGTGTGCGCGTTGAAATAATACTGTTGCGCATCGCCCCAGCTCGAAATGCCGGCGTAGTAATTGGCCAGTGCAAAGTGCAACGTGGCAGAACGCGGCTGATCGGCCAGCAACATCTTGAGGCGGCTTTCCGTATTGCCCGCATCGGGCGAATAATTCGTCAGTGCAGCCTCGGCTATCGGGTCTCGCGGGTCAAGGACCAGCAATTGGCGATAGTAGCGTTGTGCAGTGTCGTCTTCACCCCGTTGCTGGGCGATCGCGGCCAGGCCGAGCAGGGCGTCGCGATTGTGCGGGTCCTTGCCCAGGACTTCGCGGTAGCCTTGAGTCGCCGTGGTGTAATCGCCGTGCTGATAGGCCTGGTAGGCATCGAGCAGCGCCGGCGTGACCGTATCCGTTTCCACCTTGTGCTGGACGGTAATGCCGCCCGGCGCGGGTTTGCTGTAAGTCCTTGCGGTCTTGGGTTTGTTGCGCGGCGCGTCGAAGTCTTCATTGCGGGCGGTGACCATCGGCTGGGCTGGCTGCGCGGGCGCCACTTTTTCCTGTGGCGGCTGCGGCGGAATGAAAGGAACCAGCGCGGGCGCGGCGGGTGCCTTCGGTGCGACAGCCACCGGAGGCGGGGGAGGGGGAGCGGTGCGTTGAGCCACGAGCGGTTGGGCTGGTGGCTGTATCTGCAGCCAGACGTAATAGCCGTAAGCCGAACCGAACACGACCGCGATCAACAAGGTTGTGGGAACCAGCCCCAATTTCCAGCCTCCCGACGATGCCTTTTTCTTCTTGGCGGAAAACATGGCCTCTCCGGCTTTACGGCTCGATGTATTGTTTGACGCACTGCTTGACGCTGAGGCGGTACGCGACGGCGGCATATCTTCAAGCGTCAGATTGGACAGCCCGGTGCCTTCCTGTTTTTTGTCTCCGGACTTCTTGAGTGCATCGAGTAACAGGCTCATGGCTTGCCCTTTTCATCCTCTGGCTTGAGGAAATTCGCATCCGGCAGGTTATCGCGGTACGCGCTGTAATCGCCGTTGATGCTGGCATCCTTGATAATGATCGGGCGCAGGAAAATGACCAGTTCGGTTTTGGTCTTGGTGTCGTTGCGGTTCTTGAACAGGTTGCCGAAAACTGGAATATTGGCCAGCAGGGGGATTCCATCGCTCTGGTTGTTGATCTCATCCTGCATCAAGCCGCCCAATACGGCGATCTGTCCGCTGCTGACGCGAATGATGGATTCCATTTCCCGCGTGCGGATCTCCGGAACCTGGTTCGAGATGGCCGGAACGTTGCAGTTCGTGACACCGGCGCCGCATGGGTAAGCCAGGCTCGGGTTGGGGTCGTTCACATAATCGATGATGCGCGTGATCGTCGGGCGCACATTGATGGTCACGTAGTCGGAATCGTTGATCTCCGGTGTGACGTTCATGGTGAAGCCAACCGCAACCGGAATGGGCGTGGTGGTATAGGTCGGAGGTATGTTGCCGCTGACGGAAGATATGCCCGGCGTGACCAATATCGAGAAATAGACCCTGTTATCGACGACCTTCAGCGTTGCGGTCTGATTGTTCATCACGCTCAGCTTGGGGCTGGAGAGCACTTTCACGTCGCCGAACGAATCAAGCAGGGAGACGCTGGAGCTCAGGTTTCCGAGCATGCTCGTCGAGTTGTTGTACTTGAGGACGAACATGCTGCCGGTATTGTTGGAGGGCAGCGTAGAAGTGCCCGCCTGGGTCAACTGGAACCCCTTGGCGCCCTGCGCCAGAGCCGACCAGTTGATGCCCTGCTGATAGTTGTCGTTCAGCGTGACTTCGGCGATGGTCGCTTCGATCAGTACCTGGCGCCGCGCAGTCGTCATGACCTTGTCGATGAATTCCTGGATCTTCTTGTGCTGGCGCGCTGTGGCGCGCACGATCAGGACCCCGGTTTCCTTGTTGGCGTTGATGTTCACGGCAGGTTCATATTTGGCGGTCTGCTGTACAGTCGATGTCTTGCCGGCGATTTCTTCATTCCCGATGCCGGATGCGCCACCGCTGGCTTTGCCCGAAGGATTCTTCTCGTTGTTGGCACTGTTATTGGCGCCGGAACCGGGCGCATTGCCGCTGTTCACGGAGGCTGCCCCGGTTCCCTGGGCTGAAGCGGCCATTTCGTTCCTGCGCTCGATCCTGTCCGTGTATCTGATGCGGTCTTCGTCGACGATGATGGCCCTGACGTTTTCAATCAGGCTGTCCATCAGGTTGTTCTTGGTTTCACTCGTGACGGCAGTCGAGGCGGTGTTTCCGCCGGCGGTTGTCGACCCGGTGGAACCGCCGGTGGCACTGCCGGTGGCACCACCTATCTGGCTGGATGTAAAGATCTTGCTTGTCACCGTGCGCGACATGTTGATGAAATCGATCTTGTAAGTTTTCAGGAAAGGCTTGTCCGCTTCCACGAACAGGTTTCCGTTTTCGATGGTGTAGCGTATGTCGATCTGCTTGGAAATGCGATCCAGTATCTGCGGCAATGTCTGGTCGATGGCGTTCAGCGTCACGACGCCTTCGATGCCGGGACCGATGTCGATGTTGATCTTGGCATCGCGTGCGAGCGCAAACAGTATTTCGCGCGCCGGAACGCTGGTGACGACGACGCTATAGGTTTCAACTTTGGCTGCGGGCTTGGGCGGGGGGAGGACGACGGGACGCGTGCTGGCTTGCGGGATACTGCCTGCGGTGAGGGGAGCCGCGTTGCTTTGTTCTATGTGTTTGTCGGAGAGGGCAAATGATCTGGGATTGGAGCTACAGGCGACAAGCGACAAGCAAGCCGAACACAACAGTACGTGAGTAAACCTCATTCCCTTTTCTCCCCTAGATTTCGGCGAAAGGTAACATCATTCTCCTGGCACGGCAATACGCTTTTGGGGTCTATATGCATTTACCTTCAATCGCTTAGGGCATGTTCTGCGAGCCTTCTAGCAAGTACAAAGTCGGTGCGAAAGCCTCTTTGTAGCGTTGCGGCAATTCTTCCATGCCCGCGCGGGCCGCGTCGTTATTGGCATACAGGCCATACAGGACGCGGTATCCGTCCTTTCCGTTCAACTTGATCGGCACGATATAAATCTCGGCAAATTTCCCCAGTCTTTGAGCCCGGCCCAGAAAGCGCTCCATGCGCTCGGGGCGGATATCGTCCGTATAGAACAACTGGATACTGAGGTTCCCGCGTCTTGGTTCCGACAAATCGGCGCGGGTGGCGTCGAGGCGCTGTTGCAGAAGTGATTCATTCGATGCGGGTCTTAAATGGGGTGCCGGGGCCGGTTCCTGGGGCTTGACGGTATTCGCTTGAGCGGGCGTCTTGAGTTTCGCCAGTCCATCCTGCTGCCTGGTTGTGGATTGCTCGGCGGGGAGCGTGAGCGTCCTGTCGAGAGGCAAGAGCGTGACGCTGGAGGTGTCAGCAACCGACGATGTGGCCGCAACCGATGAGATGGATGCCACATCGGAGGCTGCAGAAACCGGTGCCACAGCAACCACCGCAGAGCTAGCAGCGGGCGGCTGGATGGGTGCGGCGCTGACGGTGATGGGCTTGATGCGCTGAGCTTCCGCTTCGTTGACGCTGCCGGAGTTCTGCCCCACGAACCAGCCGGCGCCCGCCAGCGTGGCCGCGAGCAGGGCAAGGCCGCCGGCCATCGAGATACTCTTGCGGTTGCCCCATTTGCGCATTGGAACCATCTCGCTGTCGCGGATGGCGGCCTGCACATGACGCACCTCGATCTTGTGGGTATTTTCCACAAAGGCGGCAAGCAGTGCCTTGTCGGCGAGGATGTTGACGCGGCGCATCAAGCCCTCCGAGGATTTTCCGATGAGCAGTACGGCGGCGGGCGAGAAGATGTCCGGGCCCTTGTATCCCGCGGCGCGCATGCGGAACATCAGGTAATCGTTGATCACCTTGCGCGAGATGGGCAGGATGCTGAAGTGATGCACGATGCGATCCTTCAACTGGCGCATGTTGCTCTGATCGAGCTTTTCGTCCAGTTCGGGCTGCCCGAACAGCACGATCTGGATCAGCTTGTGTTTGCCGACTTGCAGGTTGTACAACAGGCGCAGCTCTTCCAGCGTATCCAGCGGCATGGCATGCGCCTCGTCCACCAGTACCACGCAGCGCTCGCCGCGCTCGTACATGGCTTCAAGCTGGTTCTGCAAAGTCTGCAGGATGACGTTGACGCGCTGCCCTTCTAGGCTCAGGTCGAGCCGGTCGGCGATGGCGTATAGCAACTCGTCGCGCGACATGCTCGGGTTGGCGAGATAGATCGCCTTGATGCTGGAGGGCAGCCGGTCCAGCAGCATGCGGCATAGCATGGTCTTGCCGCTGCCGACCTCGCCGCTGACCTTGATGATGCCTTCACTGTCCTTGATGGCATAGATCAGGGCATCGAGTATTTCGCCGCGGTTGGCGCCGGAGAAGAAAAAATCGGTGACGGGGGTGATCTTGAAAGGCGGTTCGGTCAGGCCGAAGTGCTCCAGATACATCTTGATTTCCCCTTTTACTGAACTTTCAGTGCTTTATGTTTTTGTACCGCTTCCATGCGGCTGTAGAGCGTGGTGCGGGCGATTCCCAGCAACTTCGCCGCCTCGCTGACATTGCCGTGCGCGAGTTCCATGGCAGCATCGATATAACGGGCAGTATAGCCCAACAACAGGTCATCCAGATCGAAACCGCCCTGTTGCAGGACTTGCCTGATATCTTCCGACATCTCGGCCGGTGAGGTTCCGGTCAGTTCAAGCTGCGGGTCGAACTCGGCTTCGATCTGTCTCGCATTGACTTCGATGCCGGGATACTTCGTGGTCAGCCGGATGACGATGTTGCGCAACTCGCGGGTATTGCCGGGAAAGGAGTATTGCATCCATCCTTCCTGCGCGGAGGGGTCGAGCCTGAACGACGGGCGCTGCGCCTGCGCCGCATAGAAGTTCCTGAAATGGTCCAGCAGCAGCAGCTTGTCCTCGCCCAGGCTGCGCAATGGTGGAACCTGGATTGTGAAGATGCTCAGGCGGTGGTAGAGGTCGTTGCGGAAAGATCCGCTGCGTACGGCCAGTTTCAGGTCGCGATTGGTGGCGGCGATGATGCGTGCGTTGCTTTTTCGGGTGGCGGACTCGCCGACGCGGTGATATTCGCCGTTCTCCAATACTCGCAGCAGCTTGGCCTGCAGTTCCTGCGGCATTTCGCCGATCTCGTCCAGGAAGAGGGTGCCGTTCTCGGCCTTTTCAAAAAAGCCGACCTGGGCGTTGGTTGCGCCGGTGAAGGCGCCCTTTGCATGACCGAACAGCGTCGATTCAAGCAGGTTGGGGGAAATGGCTGCGCAGTTGAGCACGACATACGCACTGTCGGGCCTGCCGCTCAGGCGCTGCAGGGCAGTGGCAACCAATTCCTTGCCGCTGCCGGATTCGCCTTCGATCAATACCGGGTAGGGCGTCCTGGCATACAGCTCGATCTGGCTACGCATCGCCTGGATGGCCTGGCTGTTGCCGATGATGCCGAACTGAGGCTGACTGTCGCCGGGCACTGCCCGCTCGCTTTGCTGGAAGCGGAGCGCATCGAGTAAAAGCGATCGCAATGTCTCCGGTCCGCAGGGCTTTGCGACAAACTCGATGGCGCCCAGCGTGCGCGCATGCCGCGCATTGCTTTCTTCATTTTGCCCGGACAGGGTGATGATCCTGATGTCAGGCGCATGCGCCAGCAGTTCGGTAATGAGGCGGAAGCCTTCTTCCGGACGGTGCGGGGTGGGCGGCAGGCCGAGATCGACCAGCGCCAGTTGAGGCGGGTTCGCCATGTCGCGCAACAGGCGGATGGCCTGGGGACGGTCTTCCGCGAGATGGATATCGAACTCATCGGCCAGGATCAGGCGCAGTGAGTCGCGTATGAGCGGGTCGTCATCGACAATAAGCAGAGCTGGAAGTGTCACGCTATCGATCCTGAAAGTGGCCATGAATTGTGGAACGCGCGCAGGATAGCCCGCAATCGCGCCAAGCTCAAGTTGTCGTCGGTTCCCAAACTGCGGCGCCGTGGTTTAGAATGCGCCCCTCTTCAACCCGCGATAGGTTCATCAGTGTCCGCATCCCTGGTAGAACTCCATGACGTCAACTTTGCCTATGACAGCCGTCCCATTCTCAAAGGCATCAACATGTCCTTTCAGAAAGGAAAGCTTATCGCCATCATGGGTTTGAGCGGTTGCGGCAAAACGACCATCCTGCGCCATATTGGCGGGGTGCTCAAGCCGACCAGGGGGCAGGTGAAGGTGGACGGTCAGGTGATCCACGAACTGGACCCGCAGGGCTTGTATGCGATGCGCCGCAAGATGGGGATGCTGTTCCAGTTCGGCGCGCTGTTCACCGACATGACGGTGTTCGATAACGTGGCATTCCAGATGCGCGAACACACCGACCTGCCCGAGGAGATCATTCGCGACCTGGTGATGATGAAGTTGCACGCGGTCGGGCTCTACGGCACGCAGGACCTGATGCCCGGCGAGCTTTCCGGCGGCATGGCACGGCGCGTGGCGCTGGCGCGCACGATTGCGCTGGATCCGATGCTGATCATGTATGACGAGCCTTTCGCCGGCCTGGACCCGATCTCGCTGACGGTGGTGGGCGAGCTGATCCGCAGGCTGAACGATGCGCTGGGCGCCACCTCCATCGTGGTGACGCACGATGTGCAGGAATCGTTGAAGATCGTGGATTATGTCTATTTCGTTTCAAACGGCGCCATTATCGCGGAAGGCTCGGCGGACGATATTCGCGCATCCGGCGAGGCGTTCGTGAAGCAGTTCGTCCATGGCGAGATGGACGGGCCGATCCCGTTCCATTACCCCGGCAATGATTTCAACACGGATCTGGGAGTGCATGCCTGATGAATATAGTTGGCGGTTTGCGGGGTATCGGGAAACGCGTGGTGAACGCCGTCTGGCGCACCGGGTACGGCGCGCGTTTCTTTGTGATGACATTGCGCTACTCCGGCATGAGCTTCCGCCGCTTCCGGCTGACGGTGCGGGAAATATTCTTCTCGGGCGTCTTGTCGCTTATCATCATCCTGGTCGCCGGCATGTTCGTCGGCATGGTGCTTGGTCTGCAGGGATACGAGACGCTCAAGCGCTATGGCTCGGAATCGGCGCTGGGCTCGCTGGTGGCACTGAGCCTGGTGCGCGAACTGGGGCCGGTGCTGGCGGCGCTGTTGTTCGCCAGCCGCGCCGGCTCGGCGATGACGGCGGAGATCGGCCTGATGAAGGCTACCGAACAGATCGACGCGATGGAGCTGATGGCGGTGAACCCCATCGCGCGCGTGGTGGCACCGCGTTTCTGGGCGGGGGTGATCTCAATGCCGTTGCTGGCGGCGTTGTTCTCGGCGATGGGTGTGTTCGGAGGTTACGTGGTCGGCGTGGTGAACATCGGCGTGGACGAAGGTTCGTTCTGGTCGCAGATGCAGGCATCGGTGGATTTCCAGCACGACATACTGAACGGCGTGATCAAGAGTCTGGTGTTCGGATTGGCGGTCACGGCCATCGCGCTGTTCGAGGGTTACGATGCGCCGCCCACGGCGGAAGGGGTGTCCGGCGCGACCACCCGAACCGTGGTGGAATCCTCGCTGGCGATATTGATGCTGGATTTCATACTGACCGCATTCATGTTTCAAGGAGCTTAAAGTTATGGAACGTACGACGTTGGATCTATGGGTAGGCGTGTTCGTGGTGGCAGGCATCGCGGCGCTGGTGGTGCTGGCGCTCAAGGTGGGGAACCTGAGTACCTACAACGTGTCGGAGTCGTACCAGTTGCAGGCGCACTTCACCAACGTCGGCGGGTTGAAACCCACCGCTTCGGTACGGAGCGCGGGCGTGCTGGTTGGGCGGGTGGTCAGCATTGTGCTCGATACCAGCAATTACGATGCCAAGGTGACAATGAGCATCGACAAGCGTTACCAGTTTCCCAAGGATACCTTCGCCAATATCCTGACTTCCGGCCTGCTGGGGGAGCAGTACATCGGCCTCATACCGGGCGGGGATGACAAGATGTTGCAGAACGGCGATGAGTTCAAGAAAACGCAATCGGCGGTGGTGCTGGAGGACTTGATCGGCAAGTTCCTTTACAACAGCTCCGATGCAAAAAAGTAGTCCACTGAGCAAAGAGGGAAGATCATGAAGAAGATATTCGTGCTGTTGTCCGGCGTGACGATGCTGTGTCTGGCATCGGGCGCGCGCGCCGACATACCTGACCCGGATGTGCTGATCAAGAATACGGTGCACGAGGTTCTGGACATCGTCCGCAGCGACAAGGAACTGCGCTCGGGCAATCAGAAGAAGATGCTGGAACTGGTCGATGCAAAAGTCCTGCCTCATTTCAATTTCGAGCATATGACGAAGCTCGCCGTGGGCAAGTCCTGGCGCACGGCGACGCCGGAGCAGAAGAAGGCGCTCATGAGCGAATTCCGTATACTGCTGGTGCGCACCTACACCAAGGCGTTCACCTCCTACCGCGACCAGGTCGTCGAGATCAAGCCTTTCAAGCTTGATCCTGCGGCAACCGAGGTGACAGTCAAGACTGCCATCGTCAAGCCCGGCAGTTCGCAACAACCGGTGCTGGTGGATTACGACATGGAAAAGATGCCGGACGGCTGGAAAGTGTATGACCTGACTGTGGAGGGAGTGAGTCTGGTCACCAGTTATCGCGGCACGTTCGCCGATCAGATACAGCAAGTCGGGATCGACGGCTTGATCAAGACACTCGCCGACAAGAATAGTACGGCGGCATCCAACGCCGCGCTGGCGGAAAAGGCGGACAGCAAGTGATCCAGCGCGAAGGCAACATTTTGCGGGTTTCGGGAAGCCTGACCATGGACCGCATCGGCACGGAATTCGCCGAGGCCATGCAACCGCTGGACGGGAAGGATTGGACGATCGATCTGGCGCGGGTCGAGGCTGCCGATTCTGCGGCAGTGAGCTTGCTGCTGGCATGGTTGCGCAACGCGCAACGTCATCAGGCCAAACTGAACTTCGTCAATGTACCGGACAATCTTTACAGTCTGGCCGGCCTGTATGGAGTGGCCGATGCGCTGCCATTGAATCACTCATCACGTTAAAGGCCGCAGCAGCGGCAAGAAGAACCCAATGCAAAAATTAGCCATTCAGGGCGGAATTCCTTTACGCGGGGAAGTGCGGATATCAGGCGCCAAGAACGCCGCCTTGCCCATCATGTGCGCCAGCCTGTTGACTTCGGATGTCCTGCGCCTGACCAATCTGCCTGACCTGCACGACGTCGGTACCATGCACAAGCTGTTGCAGCAGATGGGTGTTGCGGCAGAATCCGCGACGGGCGAGATCGCTTTCAGGGGCGACAAAGTCGACCACTGGGAAGCGCCGTACGACCTGGTCAAGACCATGCGCGCCGCGATCCTTGTGTTGGGCCCGCTGGTGGCGCGATTCGGCGATGCCAAGGTGTCCTTGCCCGGCGGCTGCGCCATCGGCTCGCGCCCCGTCGATCTGCATATCAAGGGACTGCAGGCGATGGGTGCGGAGATCGCCATCGAGCACGGCTATATCCATGCCAAGGCGAAACGGCTCAAGGGTGCGCGCATCTTCTTCGACATCGTCAGCGTCACCGGTACTGAAAATCTGATGATGGCAGCGGCATTGGCCGACGGCGTGACGGTACTGGAGAACGCCGCGCGCGAACCGGAGGTCGTGGACCTGGCAAATTGCCTGCGCGCGATGGGTGCGAGGATCGCCGGCGACGGCACTGACACTATTACCATCGCCGGTGTGGAAAAATTGCACGGCGCGACACATCGCATCATGCCCGACCGCATCGAGAGCGGTACGTTTCTGGTGGCCGCCGCGGCGACGGGCGGAAGTATCACGCTGCGCGAAACGCGGGCCGATATACTGGAAACCGTGCTGGAAAAACTGGCCGAAGCTGGGGCGCAGATCAAGGTTACGGGCGATGCCATTCGCCTGGAAATGAGCGGGCGCCCGAAAGCGGTGAATGTGCGTACCGCCCCGCACCCTGCGTTCCCGACCGACATGCAGGCGCAGTTCATGGCGCTCAATTGCATCGCGGATGGCAGCGCGATGGTGGTGGAGACCATTTTCGAGAACCGTTTCATGCACGTGCAGGAGTTGCGCCGGCTGGGCGCACAGATCGACGTCGAGGGCAATACCGCCGTGGTGCGCGGCATGAGCCATCTGGACGGCGCAACGGTGATGGCGACCGACCTGCGAGCGTCCGCCTGCCTGGTCATTGCCGGACTGGTGGCGCAGGGGGAGACAGTGATCGACCGTATTTATCATCTGGATCGCGGCTATGAGCACATCGAGAGCAAACTGTCGCAGCTCGGTGCTAACATTCGCCGCTTGAAGTAGCGAAGGGGGAAGAGGGAAGGGAGAAGGGTAAAACAGTAGTTCGGAGGTTTTAACCCTTCACTCTTCCCCCTTGAGCGCCGCAGGCACGCACCCTTCCCCTGAATTGCAATAACTCATTGAGAAAAACATGATCACCATCGCCTTATCCAAAGGCCGCATCTTCGAAGAGACACTGCCGTTGCTCAAGGCGGCAGGCATTGCCGCTCTGGAAGATCCGGAGACTTCACGCAAACTTATTTTGCCGACCAATCGCGACGACGTGCGCCTGATCATCGTGCGCGCATCGGATGTGCCGACTTACGTGCAATACGGCGCGGCGGACATGGGCGTGGCAGGCAAGGATGTGCTCAACGAGCATGGCGGAGAAGGCTTGTATCAGCCATTGGACCTGAACATTGCGAAGTGCCGCATGATGGTGGCCGTGCGCAATGGCTTCGATTACGAGTCGGCGGTGAGACAGGGCGCCCGTCTGCGCGTGGCGACCAAGTACGTGAAGACTGCGCGCGAGCATTTTGCATCCAAAGGAGTGCATGTCGATCTCATCAAGCTGTACGGATCGATGGAATTGGCGCCGCTGGTGGGGTTGTCCGATGCCATCGTCGACCTGGTCAGCAGCGGTGCGACATTGAAGGCCAACGATCTCAGGGCAGTTGAAGAGATCACGCCGATCTCGTCGCGTCTGGTGGTGAATCAGGCATCGCTGAAACTCAAGCGTGGAACCATGCAGCCGATGCTGGATGCATTTGCGCAGGCCGTTAACAAATAGAGAGCGTCGTCAAATGAACATTACCCGACTTTCGTCCCGGCAAGCCGACTTCGACGCCAGACTGAACAAGCTGCTGGCCTTCGAGGAGACTGCCGACGAAAAGCTCGAAGCGACCGTCGCCGCCATCCTTGCCGACGTGAAGAAGCGCGGCGATGCCGCCGTTCTGGAATACACACGCAAGTTCGACCGTATGCCCTTGGCGGACGCCGCCGCGTTGGAATTGCCGCGAGCCGAGCTGAAGACCGCCTTCGAAGGACTGCCCGCCGATCAGCGCAGTGCTCTTGAGCAGGCAGCGCAGCGGGTCACTTCCTATCACCAAAAACAAGTGCAAGCCTCCTGGAATTATCTCGATGACGACGGCACCATGCTGGGTCAGCAGGTCACGCCGCTGGATCGCGTCGGCCTTTACGTGCCGGGTGGCAAGGCGGCCTATCCTTCTTCCGTCTTGATGAATGCCCTCCCCGCCAAAGTGGCTGGTGTGAGCGAACTCATCATGGTCGTGCCGACGCCGGACGGGGTGAAGAATCAACTCGTGCTGGCGGCAGCCTATCTGTCTGGCGTGGATCGGGTGTTCACCATCGGCGGTGCCCAAGCCGTGGCGGCATTGGCGTACGGCACGGAGACGATCCCCAGGGTGGACAAGATCGTCGGTCCCGGCAATGCCTACGTTGCCTCAGCGAAACGCCGTGTCTTCGGCGTGTGCGGTATCGACATGATCGCCGGGCCGTCCGAGATACTGGTCATCTGCGACGGCAAGACCGCCCCGGACTGGGTGACGATGGACTTGTTCTCGCAGGCCGAACACGATGAACTGGCGCAGGCCATCCTGCTGTCGCCGGACGCGGACTTCATCGATGCCGTGGCCGCGAGTGCCAACAAGCTGCTGGAAAAAATGCCGCGCAAGGCCATCATCAAGACCGCGCTGGAGAGCCGGGGCGCGCTGATCCATGTCTCGGATATGGATGAAGCCTGCCGCATCAGCAACCGTATCGCGCCTGAACACCTGGAGCTGTCCGTGGGTGATCCCAAGGTCTGGCTGCCCAAGCTCAGGCACGCTGGCGCCATATTCATGGGGCGCTATACCTCGGAATCGCTGGGTGACTATTGTGCAGGCCCGAACCACGTGCTGCCGACGTCCGGCACGGCGCGTTTTTCCTCGCCGTTGGGTGTGTACGACTTCCAGAAACGCAGCAGCCTGATCCAGGTTTCGCCCCAGGGAGCCCAAAAATTGGGCGAAATCGCCTCGATCCTGGCTTTTGGCGAGGGTTTGCAGGCGCATGCGCAGTCGGCGCTCTATAGAAAAGGTCATTGAAAGTTTGGGTTGTGTCTTTGCGGCGGTTTATGTAGAATCCGCGCCTCTTTGAAAAACTGGTTGGAGTGATTGTCATGGCACGCGTCTGTCAAGTAACTGGGAAAAAGCCCATGGTGGGCAACAACATCTCCCACGCGAACAATAAAACCAAGCGTCGTTTCTTGCCGAATCTGCAACGCCGCCGCTTGTGGGTAGAGTCTGAAAACCGTTGGGTGTCTTTGCGCCTGACCAATGCCGGTCTGCGTACCATCGACAAGAACGGCATCGATGCCGTCCTGTTCGAGATGCGTGCTCGCGGCGAAAAGATCTAAAGGAGAACGATTGTGGCAAAAGGCGCACGCGAAAAGATCAAACTGGAATCCTCCGCTGGTACGGGGCATTTCTACACGACTAACAAGAACAAACGCACTACTCCGGAAAAGCTTGAATTCCTGAAGTTCGACCCGGTGGCACGCAAGCACGTCGCATACAAGGAAACCAAGCTGAAGTAATTCGGCAGGTTTCAGGTGTGCAAAATAAAACCCGCGAAAGCGGGTTTTTTATTGGGGCCGCTCTCCGCTTTTCAGCTCCGGTGCCCGCGGCTTCCCGGTTGTCATTTTTTCGGGGGAACGGAAAGTATGAAATTTACGATGTCTGTGATTTCCTTTGCGTGAACCCCGTTCGGGTCGTTGGGAGCCATGGGAATGTACTCGTTCCACTCGCCCTTGCCGCCCTTGGATATCTTGGTCACCAGTCCCTGCACAAGGGGCAGCTTTTCGCCAACGCTGTTGATATTGAACCCCTTGTATACATAAGTCGCCTGGTTGCGATACCGGTCGGCGACATTTTGCCAGGATGGTCCGAATTTGGTTCGTTCCCAGCCGTGGCAGGCATCGCAACCCAGTGCCTTGACCTCTGACTGTATTGCGGGCGGAATTGCAATTCCCGGGGTGTCTTCAGCGTACGCAGCTGCGCTGAAGACCACCATTGACGCAAGTACTGTTGCCATTCTGCTGTCGACCATACTCTACTCCCTCATTTTCAGATTCGATTATTATGATGTTGCATCGGTGTAACAGTACCATTGTTGCCGGGGAAATTGGTAGGGTGTGGTCGCACCCCGGCCGGGATAACCGAGAAATGGACTAGTCTTTATGCGACAAAACCGTAGCCTTCCGGTTGGGTCAGGATTCAGGAATCGGCTTGGGCTTGTTGACGCTTTCAAGGAACAAGCGCTTCGTCGAATTAAGGTAACCGTCGCTGCAGGTGCCCTGATATTCCAGCCAGTGGACGGTGTTGCCCGTCAGAACGATGCTGCCCGAGATGATTGCGCTTCCCGCAGATACCACGACGACCGCGGCCAGTATCGCCGCGGCACATTCCGAGTTGCAGCCGCCCCCGATATTGATCGGGATGTCATTCGAGCGGCCTGGCGTGTCGCGCGCCTCCGTTTCGAACAAATTCTGCATCGACATGTGTTTGGTCACGGTTTCGCAATCAGTGGCGGACGCCTTGCTTTCGTCTACAACGGGCACATAGATACATGCAGACAGGGAAAGGGCGAGGAACGTGATCGGGAATACCGCAGGAGTCCTCATCTCATCCGGCCGCCCTGGCGATGTTTATATCCGGGCCCAGCTCTCGGCTTCGTGGTAATCGCTGAAAGCACGTATGTCTGCATCGACGAACAACCGCGAAAGCCACGCCTGCCAGGTCAGCCATTGGTTGTCGGTGACGACCGCGATCTTGCTGAAGTCATGGTTGTGCTGGCGGCGGAAGAACTTGAGTTCTTCCCAGGCGACATCCGGGGTGTAGCCAAGCATGCCGCGCAGGTCGAACAGCAGGTTGATCTTGCCGGGCGCAGTGAGTTTGTGGAGTGCGTGCTCTTCGAACTGCTTGAAATCGGCGATGGTGAATTCGCCCATGACGGCAATATTGACGAGTTGGCTGCTTTCTTCAATCGTGATCATTTACGTTGCCTCTATGTGTGTGGGTGCTAGGCGCAAGCTTAACATGCCGCTGCCGATGATGAGAGCGATGCCGAACCAGCTGCCGATGGGCAGCATTTCATTCCACAGCATCAGGCCGAACAGGCTGGCGAAGACAATGGTGCTGTATGACAGGGTGCTGACCACCTGCGTTTGGCCGACGCGGTAGGCATGCGTCATGGCGACCTGGGCAATGGTGGCCGTTGCACCCATGCCGAGCAACAGCCACAGGCCGTCCCGTGTGACCGGATGCATCTCGGTTTGGGCCATCCATATCCCGCTGAACAGTGTGGCCGCCAGATTGAAATAGAACACAACCCTTACCGCCGGCTCGCCCATGAGCCCGAGCTGGCGTACGTTCATCAATGCGACGGCGGCGAAGAAGCCGGAGGCCAAACCCAATATGCCGCTGACAAATTGTTCGCGCTCGAACGTGGGGTGCAGCAGCAATACCACCCCGATGAAACCTAGCGTCAGGCTGATGGTCAGGGGCAGATGAAAACGATCCTTGTACACCGCCAGCGTGAGCAGGGTGAGGAATATGGCGGAGGTGTAGTTCAGCGTGATGGCGGAAGCCAGGGGCAGGGTTGAGATGCAGTAAAAGTAGAGCATCATGGCGACGGTGCCCGAAAGGCCGCGCCACAAATGGCTACGCCAGTGCGGGGTGGCGAGCGGAGTGCGCTTGTGCAGCAGCATTGCGCCCACGAACAGCAGTCCGAAGAAGCATCGGTAGAAGACGAGCTCGCTACTGGAGAAATATGCCGCGCCGAGTTTGACGCATACGCCCATGCAGGCGAACGACAGACTCGCAATCAACATCCATAAGGCCCCCACTTCTGGCTATTTCAGGTGCGGTTCCAGATGGCGGCGCAGGAACTCGTGAAAGTGCAGCATTCCGTCCTCGGTCGGCGACTGGTAAGGACCGACCTCCTCGACGCCTTGCTTGTACAAGGCGCGGCGTCCCTGATGCATGCGCAGGCAGATGACATCATCCTCGATCGCCGTTTCACGGTAAGCCTTCTTTTCAGCCTCGATGTAGTCGCGCTCGAACAGCACGATATCTTCGGGATAGTAGAATTCCACAATGTTGGTGCAGGCATCCGTGCCGCGCGGCACCACCGTGCTGACCACCAGTGTGTTCGGATACCATTCGACCGTGATATTGGGATAGTAGGTCAGCCAGATCGCGCCGTATTTCGGGAATTCGCCATTGTTGTAACGCATCACCTGCTCGGTCCATTTTTCATAGACCGGGCTGCCCGGTTTGCGCAACGGGTTGTTGATACCCACAGTCTGCACGCTGAAATGTTCGCCGAATGTCCATTTCAGATCGTCGCAATTGACCAGTTGGCCCAGCCCCGGATGGAAAGGAACGACGTGGTAGTCTTCCTGATAGACCTCGATAAAGGTCTTCCAGTTGAAGTTGTATTCGTCCACTTCCACCCGATCCAGCATGTAACCGGAGAAGTCGATCTCCTTGAATGCCGGCATGGTCGCCAGATCCTTGGCGATATCCCGTTTCCCCGCGAATAGCAGGCCTTTCCAATTTTGCAGAGGGGTCTTGTTCAGGTGCAGGCAAGGATTGTCGGGGAAATGCGGCGCCCCGATCAGCTCGCCATCGGTTTTGTAGGTCCAGCGATGCAGCGGGCAAACAATGGTTTTCGCGTTGCCGCGGCCTTCCAGCATGGTGGCCTGGCGGTGGCGGCAGATGTTGGAAAGCAGCTCCACGCCGCTTTCGTTGCGAACCAGCATCTTGGCGCTGTCCATCCATTCGACTACGTGATAATCGCCGAGATTGGGTACCATCAATTCGTGGCCGACATATTGCGGCCCGGCGTCCAGCAGCACGCGCTGCTCGACCTCCAGGATTTTCGGATCGAAATACCAGCTCAGCGGCGGTTGCGCTGATACCGGATTGAATTGTTTCGGCTTGGCTATTTCGGACATACCCACTCTTTCTGTGAATACGGTTTTCAGGGGCAGGGATTGTCCCCGAAATCATAAGGGGGGGCAACAAATATTGGCTCTGTATCGGGGGCTTGGGTAAAATGCCGCCCTTACGCAGAAATTGATGCACACGGGAATCGAGATGGCGGCAAAATCCACCAAGACACAGAGTTTCGAAACGGCGCTGGCGGAGTTGGAGCAGGTCGTGGCAGACATGGAGTCCGGCAAACTGACGCTGGAAGATTCGCTCGCCGCCTACAAGCGCGGTGCGGAACTGCTGTCGTTCTGCCGGTCCCGTCTGGACGATGCGCAGCAGCAGGTGCGCGTGCTGGAAGACGGTGTGCTCAAGGACTTCAGCGCATCGGGCGATGCGAACAAAGATTGATAATGTCAGACTTCTCATCTTGGGTATCCACCCATCAATCCCGTTTTGAAGACACTTTGAAGCGTTTGCTGCCGCAGGTCGAGGTCGCGCCGCAACGCCTGCATGCCGCGATGCGCTACAGCGTGCTGGAAGGCGGCAAACGCGTGCGCCCGTTGCTGGCTTTTGCTGCAGGTGAATTGGGCGGCGCCCCGGTCGCGCGTGTCGAGATCGCCGCGGCCGCCG
>JAJXTT010000187.1 GCA_021783525.1 Pseudomonadota bacterium | reverse complement strand
AATAAATTGTATTTTGCCCTTGACGTTGCAAGTTCAAGTGGGGTAAAAAGCGTTCGGGTGTTTGAATCAAAGTATCTGCTAGTGCTGGTTTTGCCATGTGCGGTCCCATTTGCGATCTTGGAATTCAAACAATTTGACGGGATTCCACCCGTTGTTTTTTGTAAGGAAGTTAAGCATGGCAAACGGTACTGTTAAGTGGTTCAACGACGCAAAGGGTTTCGGTTTCATCACTCCCGATGATGGCAGCGAAGATCTGTTCGCGCATTTCTCCGCGATCAACATGAGCGGCTTCAAGTCTCTCAAAGAAGGTCAGAAAGTGACTTTCGAAGTTGTACAGGGACCAAAGGGCAAGCAAGCCTCCAACATTCAAGCGGGTTAATGCCCGGTTGAGTTGTAAAAAAGCCCGCCACGAAAGTGGCGGGCTTTTTTATCTCATTACAGTTGATCTGGTGGAACGTTGCGGTTCACTATCGAAAATACGACCTTGCCGTTCCGGGGAAGAAAATGAGCCAGATCTTGCTGTTCAACAAGCCTTATGGCGTGATCTGCCAATTCAGCCGCGACGGACTGCACCCGACTTTGGCGGATTACATTGCCGCCCCGGGTTTTTATCCCGCGGGTCGTCTGGATACGGACAGCGAAGGGCTGCTGCTGCTCACCGACGACGGCAAGCTGCAACACCGCATCACTGATCCGGGACACAAACTGCCCAAGACTTATTGGGTGCAAGTGGAGGGCATTCCGGACGAGGCTGCCCTGCGGCGCTTGCGCGGCGGTGTACAACTCAGGGATGGGCTGACGCTTCCGGCAGATGTCAGCCTGATGGTTGAACCTGCCGATTTGTGGCCGCGCGATCCGCCGGTTCGCTTCCGTAAAGATATCCCCACCCGCTGGTTGCAGCTCACCATCCGCGAAGGCAGGAACCGCCAGATTCGGCGTATGACGGCCGCGGTCGGCTATCCGACCCTGCGCTTGATCCGCTACACGATCGGCGAGTGGTCGCTGGACGGGATCGCGCCTGGAAAATGGTTAGACAAGAGTATATAACCTTATAATTAATAAGGTAATTTGTCCGCCTGTCGCCAATCTGTGTCATCTCGTCGCCAATATTTCATCAAGCCATAGATCCCGGCCTTTATAGTCAGGCAGTTCCGGGTTGGCACAGCAGTTGCATTGCTTCATGCGACGACTTCGCTCATTTCGGGGCGAGCGAATGGAGGATGCATGAAACCGGTTTTACTTGGGGTTATTTTTATTCTGGCGTACGGCTTGTTTTCCATGAAAGGCCATGCAGCCGAAGAGATGTCGACTGGCAACGCTGTTTTTGCGGGGAGCGGGCATTATTAGCATCTCTCCGTACTTCAGGCGGTCGAGCCGGTCGGTCGTTTGCCTATTCCAGTCGAATCCGATGCAAATGGGGCCGCGTGCAGGCATATCGCCTGCATCGTCAGATGATCTGGCAACATGGGCCTGAATAGATAGCCTGGGCCAGTCCATCGTCACGATCCTGCAGGCAGCATTGAAGACTCGGGCCACCGTGCTCTCGCCATGCCTGCTTCCACCAACAGCCCTTGTGCGGCCGGGCACCCAGTCCGGATCATCGAAGCGCAGCCCAGATTAACCATCTTCTTCCAATACCGGAGCACGGGGTATAATGCGCGCCTTTCAAATGCAGGAGCAGGATATGCCCATCTATGAATATCGTTGCAGCAGCTGTGGCGCGCAAAAAGATGTGATGCAGAAGATCAGCGATGCATCGTTGACCAAATGCCCGGAATGCGGCCAGGAAACCTTCGCCAAGCAGATCAGCGCGGCCGGTTTTCAGCTCAAAGGTAATGGCTATTACGCAACCGACTTCAAGAACAAGCCAGCCACCCAGTGCGAGCCGTCGGGCTGCTCGGCCTGTCCGGCGGCAGGCACCCACTCGTGAAGAAATATCTGCTGACCGGCTTGCTCGTATGGGTACCGTTAGGCATTACCCTGTGGGTATTGAACCTCATTATCAGTACCCTGGACCTGACGCTGACGTTGTTGCCGAGGCATTGGCATCCTGACCAATGGCTGGGCGTCCATATTCCCGGATTGGGGGTCATTCTGACTGTCGTGGTCGTATTGGCTACCGGCCTGCTCGTTCGCAACGTCTTCGGCCAGCGCCTGTTGACCTATTGGGATGGCCTGCTGCGCCGCATTCCTTTCGTCAATGCCATCTACAACAGCGTCAAACAAGTCAGCGATACGCTGCTGTCGGAAACCGGCAGCGCGTTCGGCAAGGTATTGCTGGTGCGCTACCCGCATCCGCAGTCGTGGTCGCTGGCATTCCAGACCAGCGTGCCGGGGGAGGTGACGCGCGTGCTGACCGGTGACGAGTACGTTGGTGTTTTCGTGCCCACCACCCCCAGTCCGGTGAACGGGTTCTATTTCTACGTAAAGAAATCCGAGACCATCGAGCTGGATATCAACGTGGATGCGGCATTCAAGGCCATCATCTCGATGGGGGTGGTGACCACTCCCGAAGCGGCTGCACGGCTTGCGGAGCGGACCAGGTAATTTCCCTTTTTTCTCGATCCATCTAAACTGAATCATCTATGCGAACTCATTACTGCGGGCAACTCAATGTTTCCAACCTCGGCCAGACCGTCACACTGTGCGGCTGGGCGCATCGCCGCCGCGACCACGGCGGCGTAATCTTCATCGACCTGCGCGACCGCGAAGGTCTGGCGCAAGTGGTGTGCGATCCGGATCGCGCCGACATGTTCAAGGTCGCCGAATCCGTACGCAACGAATACGTGCTGAAAGTCACCGGCCGGGTACGTCGCCGTCCGGAAGGCACTGACAACAAGAACATCACCAGCGGCGAGATCGAGATACTTTGCCACGAGATCGAGGTGCTGAACGTCTCGGTCACACCGCCGTTCCAGCTGGACGACGAGAACCTGTCCGAGAACGTGCGCCTGACCCATCGCGTGATCGACCTGCGCCGTCCGCAGATGCAGCACAACCTGATGCTGCGATACAGGACTGCGCGCGCGTTCCGCCGCTTCCTCGACGACAAGGGTTTCATCGACATCGAGACGCCGATGCTGACCAAGTCCACGCCGGAAGGCGCGCGCGACTACCTCGTGCCGTCTCGCGTGCATGCCGGGGAGTTCTTTGCGCTGCCGCAGTCGCCGCAGTTGTTCAAACAACTGCTGATGGTGGCCGGCTTCGACCGCTACTACCAGATTACCAAGTGTTTCCGCGACGAAGACCTGCGCGCCGACCGCCAGCCCGAATTCACCCAGGTGGATATCGAGACATCCTTCCTGACGGAAGAGCAGATCATGGAACTGATGGAAGAGATGATCCGCGCAGTGTTCAAGGAAGTGCTTAATGTGGCGTTGCCCAACCCATTTCCGCGCATGACCTATGCGGAGGCGATGGGCCGTTTCGGTTCCGACAAGCCGGACATGCGCGTGACGCTGGAGATCACCGAGGTGACCGACGCCGTGAAGGATGTCGCGTTCAAGGTGTTCGCCGGCGTAGCCAACTCGGAGAACGGCCGCGTGGCGGCATTGCGCGTGCCTGACGGCGGCACGTTCTCTCGCGGCGAGATCGACGAATACACCAAGTTCGTCGGCATCTACGGCGCGAAGGGGCTGGCCTATATCAAGGTCAACGACGTCACGCAGCTGAACGAGACCGGGTTGCAATCGCCGATCGTGAAGAATCTGAACGAGGCCGCACTGAAGACCATCATTCAGCGCACCGGTGCTCAGAACGGCGACATCATCTTCTTCGGCGCCGACAAGGCCAAGATTGTCAACGACGCGCTGGGCGCGTTGCGCAGCAAGATCGGCCACGAGAAAGGCTACACCAACGGCAAGGCATGGGAACCGTTGTGGGTGGTGGACTTCCCGATGTTCGAGTACGACGACGAAGCCAAGCGCTGGAACGCCTGCCACCACCCGTTCACCGCACCCAAGGACGAGCATCTCGCCCTGCTGGAAAGCGATCCCGGCAAGTGTCTGGCGAAAGCCTATGACCTCGCCCTGAACGGTTCCGAGATCGGCGGCGGTTCGGTGCGTATCCACAAGGAAGACGTGCAGAGCAAGGTCTTCCGCGCGCTCAACATCGGCGCGGAAGAGGCGCAACTCAAGTTCGGCTTCCTGCTGGATGCGCTGCAATACGGCGCGCCTCCGCACGGCGGCCTGGCCTTCGGCCTCGACCGCATCGTCACCATGATGACCGGCTCCGAATCCATCCGCGACGTGATCGCCTTCCCCAAGACGCAGCGTGCGCAGTGCCTGCTGACCCAGGCACCGTCCCCGGTGGATGAGAAGCAGCTGCGCGAACTGCATATCCGCCTGCGCCAGCCGGCGGCGACCGAGACGCCCAAGGAATAGGGATGCTGCGAGTTGCGCGCGCGCGGTGGTGGCTGCTGGTTGGCTTGCTGCTGTGCCTGCCGCTCGCCCATGCGCGCAGTCATCATTCGCATGATGCAGCTTCCGGC
>JAJXTT010000186.1 GCA_021783525.1 Pseudomonadota bacterium | reverse complement strand
GCCGACGCTGATCTGGAACGGTTACAGCCAGGAGCACCACTCGATGGTGTCGCGCTTCACCAACGAGGAAATGATCGCCTACTGGAAGGGCCACGGTTTCAAGGAGGTGGTGCTGGTCGATGCCAAGGAGTTCGACGACACCAACCAGTCCAGTGCCTATGCGGACAGTTCGTATTTCTCGCACAAGCAGCGCCTGGCCTTTGCCGGCGCCGTGCTGGCGGGCGTGGACAGGGCAGCCAAATCCGCCCTGGGCGGCACGCTGACCGCGTTCATCATCAAGCAGATGAAGGGCACGGGCGTGCATACGGTGGGCGCCAAGTCGCACAATCTCTACCCGGCCGACAGCCTGGACAAGCCGCACATGATCGAGGGGCTGAAGCGCCGCGCCCTGGCTCCGGAAGCATGGTCCATCGTGCGCGAGAATTTCGTGCGCGCCGGCGGCGGCCCCGCAGCCAGGACGGCCGTGACCGAACATGTGCTGGAGATGGCGCCGCTGGGCAAGATGCCCGTGCATGAATTCCCCAAGGGCGAGAAGGCGGTGCCGGCAACCGCGATGGGCGCGCTGGTGGCCTATGTGGGCACCCAGGACAAGCGTTTCGTCGTGACCAATGCCGACGGCAACGAAGCGTCGGCGATGAAGAACATCAACGACGCGCTGAAGATCCGCCACCCGACCGTCGACCCGCTGTACAACCAGGAGCCGGAAGGCCAGGTGTACGAGCCGCTGAACGAGGATGCCTGCGCCGGTCTCGCGTCGGCCCTGACGCTGTTCGGTTCGCGCGCATTGTGGCTGTCTTACGAGAGCTTCGCGATCAACGGCTGGCCCATCGTGCAGACCGTGACCCAGGCGATGGCCGAGCTGCGCCGCCCGACGCCCTCCATCGTGACCATGTTCACGGCGGGCGCGCTGGAGCAGGGACGCAACGGCTGGACGCACCAGCGCCCCGAGATCGAGAACTATTTTGCCGCCCAGATGCGCAACGGCAACACCTACCCGCTGTTCCCGTGCGATGCGAACGCGATCCAGGTGGCATACGAATACGCCACCAACAGCTTCAACAAGTGCATGGTGATCATCGCGTCCAAGAGTCCGCTGCCGGTCTACATGAGCGTGGACGAGGCGCGGCAGGCTGTGGAAACGGGGGCATCCATCATTTACGAAAGCAAGAATGCGGGCAAGGCGACCGTGGTGTTCGCGGTGACCGGCGACATGGTCTACCTGCCGGTGTTCGAAGCCAGGGACAAGCTGGAGGCCGACGGCTACAAGGTGCGCATCGTCGCTGTCGTGAATCCGCGCCGCCTGTACCGCCCGACCGACATCGCGTGGGACACCGTGGCGGAGCCGGACAACAAGTTCATGGACGACGCGCATTTCAACGCACTGTTCGACGGCGACGTGCTGCTGGCTGTCAGCGGCGGACCGAGCGCGGTGCTGGAGCCGGTCCTGCTGCGCACCCGCGCAAGCAAGCGCGACACGTTCGCCTGGAAGCGCGGCGAGACGACCGCCAGCCCGGCCGAGATCATGGAGTTCAACGGCCTGACCGCCGAGGCGATGGCCAGGCGCGTCAAGTCCATGGCGGGTTGAATATAACGTCGACACCAGGCTCTCGGGCCTGGTTTTTTTGGGTAACGATACATGTCAGAAACAAAGATCATCGTCCTGGATGACGATCCCACGGGGTCGCAGACGGTACACAGTTGTCTGCTGTTGACGCGCTGGGATGCGGCGACATTGCGCGAGGCCATCCTGGATGAGTCTCCGCTGTTCTTCGTGCTGACCAACACCCGCGGCATGGCGGCCAAACCCGCGGCGGATATCACGCGCGAGGTGTGCCGCAACCTGAAGCAGGTGCTGGCCGAACTGAAGCGGGGCGGGCGCGACATCAACCCCATCCTGGTCAGCCGTTCGGATTCGACGCTGCGCGGCCACTACCCGGTGGAGACCGACGTGATCGCGGAAGAGCTGGGACCGTTCGATGCGCACTTCCTGGTGCCCGCATTCTTCGAGGGCGGGCGCGTCACGCGCGACAGCGTGCATTACCTGATGGTGCAGGGCCAGCCGGTACCGGTGCACGAGACCGAGTTCGCGCGCGATTCGGTGTTCGGCTATCGCCACAGCTATCTGCCCGATTACGTCGGGGAAAAGACCGGCGGCCGCATCAGGCCGGAACAGGTGGAGCGCTTCCTGCTGGCGGACGTGCGCGGCGACAGCCTGCCGCGCCTGATGCAGCTGCACGGCAATGCATGTTGCGTCGTGGATGCCGAAACCCAGGCCGACCTGAACCATTTTGCGGAGCAGTTGCGCCTGGCGGCCGGCCAGGGCAAGCGCTTCCTGTTCCGCAGCGCGGCCAGTCTGCTGACTGCGCTGGCGGGCCTGCCGGTGCAGCCCGTGGCGGCGCAGGACATGGCGCGCTACGTGCGCGGCGGCAAGCCGGGTGCGGTCATCGTCGGTTCGCACGTCAAGAAGACCACCGCGCAGCTCGAACAGTTGCTGAAGATGCCCGGCGTCACGCCCATCGAAGTGAACGTGGAGCAGTTGCCGGCCGGCCGCGAGGCGTTGCTCGCCGAGATCGTGCGGTCATGCGAGCAGAGCCATGCGGCGGGCCATACGCCGGTGGTTTTCACCAGCCGCCTGGAAAAGGCGTTTCCCGACCAGGCGACCCGGCTGGCATTCGGCGAGATGGTTTCGGCCTTCCTGATGGATGTGGTGCGGAACCTGCCGAGGACCCTGGGTTTCCTGATCAGCAAGGGCGGCATCACTTCCAACGACGTATTGAGTTCCGGGCTGGCATTGCGGACATCTCGCGTGGTCGGGCAGATATTGCCGGGGTGTTCGGTGGTGTGTTGCCCGGCCGATCATCCGCGTTACCCGAACCTGCCCGTGGTGATCTTCCCGGGCAACGTCGGCGATGACCAGGCGGTCGCGACGGCCTACGCCAGGCTGACCGGCAAAGCGGAGCATATGATATCGGGATCAGATTTTCGAACAGTAAAGGCATAGGCAATCAGGTCGACGGCCAACTATCGGGGGAGAAAATATGGACGAAGTCGCTGCGGCAATGGAAACCAAGGTTTCGCAACAAAAGCATTCGCTATTTGCCTCCGCATGGCCGCAGCTCGTCATCGGCGTCATCTGCATGGTGATGATCGCCAACCTGCAATATGGATGGACGTTCTTTGTGCCCGATATCCAGAAGCATTTTGGCTGGGACCGGAGCGCCATCCAGATCGCCTTCACGCTGTTCGTGCTGTTTGAGACCTGGCTGGTGCCGGTCGAAGGGTGGTTCGTGGATCGCTTCGGCCCGCAGATTGTCGTGTTCGTCGGCGGGCTCGCCTGTGCGTTCGGATGGGGCATGAACTCCTACGCCTCCTCGCTGGGCCAGTTCTACTTCGCGCAGATCATCGCGGGTATCGGCGCCGGTGCCGTTTACGGAACCTGCATAGGCAACGCCCTCAAGTGGTTCCCGAGCCGCAGGGGCATCGCCGCCGGATTGACCGCGGCGGGGTTCGGCGCGGGTTCCGCGCTGACCGTGATCCCGATCCAGGCAATGATCAAGAGCGAAGGGTTCCAGAACACTTTCCTGTACTTCGGACTGGGGCAGGGGGCCGTGATCTGCCTGTTCGCTTTCGCAATGGTGGCCCCCAGGGCGGGTCAGCTGGGCGCTGCCGTCGTCAAGCATGCGGCCTTCCACAGCCTCAAGGAGATTTCCGGCAGGGAGATCATCGGTGCGCACCGGTCATGGATCATCGCCGCCGCAGTCGCGCTGGCCGGAGGACTCCTCATGTGGTCCATGGGCCTCAATTTCTACATCCCGCTGGCGCTGGCCTTGTATATCTTCATTGTGGGCGGAGCCATCGTCTGGAGCCAGGGACAGCCCATCTTTACGCTGATGTACTTCATGTTCGTGATCGTCGGGGCGGGCGGCCTCATCGTGACCGCCAATCTGGCGCCGATATCGCTGGACCTGAAAGTGGGAACGGTGCCCGTCACCCTCGCGTGGATGACGCTGCCCGCACTGACTTTCGCCGCCACGCTCGACCGCACCCTGAATGGCCTGACACGGCCGTTTTTCGGCTGGGTGTCCGATCACATCGGCAGGGAGAACACCATGTTCATCGCCTTCTTCCTGGAAGGCGTGGGCATATTCATGCTCTATAAGCTCGGCTCGGATCCGGTCTGGTTCGTGATCCTGAGCGGCCTCGTGTTCTTTGCCTGGGGCGAGATATACAGTCTCTTCCCGGCGACCTGCACGGATACCTTCGGATCGAAGAACGCATCGTGCAATGCGGGTATCCTGTATACGGCAAAGGGCACCGCCGCGTTGCTGGTCCCCTATGCCAGCACCATCCAGAAAAGCACCGGCAGCTGGGATATGGTATTCATCATCGCCGCCGCCGCAAACATCCTGGCTGCGCTGCTTGCGATCGGGGTGCTCAAACCCTGGCGGCGCAAGGTCATTGCAGGGTTCAATGACATCGTCCACAAGAACCAGCTCTAAC
>JAJXTT010000185.1 GCA_021783525.1 Pseudomonadota bacterium | reverse complement strand
TCGCTCTGCTTCATCACGCGCTGCCCGTCCTCTTCCTGGTAACTCTCTGCCCGCCCGCCGCGTTCGGCCACCAGCACATCATCCAGATACAGCTTCAATCTCCCGACATCGAGGTCGCCCACTCCGGCATAACCGATCGCGGCAAGAATGCGCCCGAGGTTGGGGTCGGATGCAAAAAACGCGGTCTTCACCAGAGGAGAATGGGCGATTGCGTAGCCGATCTTCTTGCACTCGGCTTCGTCGCGACCCGCCTCGACCTTGATGGTGATGAATTTGGTCGCTCCCTCGCCGTCGCGCACGATGGCTTGGGCCAGAACGGTAGCAACCTCGGTAACGGCCGCCTGCATGGCGGTGCGATTCGCGGCATCCACGACCGCCCCGCTCTTGCCCGTGGCGATGAGCATCAGCGCGTCGTTGGTGGAGGTGTCACCGTCGACGGTGATGCAATTGAAGGAGCGGTCAGCCGCTTCGCTCACCATCTGCTGCAGCAGCTGCTGCGCGATGGCCGCGTCGGTAGCGATATAGCCCAGCATGGTGGCCATGTTGGGATGGATCATGCCGGAGCCTTTGGACATGCCGGTCACGGTGACGGTCTTGCCGCCGATCTGAATCTGGCGCGATACGGCCTTGGCAACGATGTCCGTCGTCATGATGGCGTTTGCCGCATCGAACCAATTATTGACTTTCAGATTGGCCACGGCTTGCGGCAGACCGGCAACGATCTTGTCTACGGGCAGGGGTTCCATGATGACTCCCGTGGAATAGGGAAGCACCTGTTCTGGCGAGCAGCCCAGCAGCTTGGCGAGTTCTGCGCAGGTCGTGCGCGCAGCCGCCATGCCCGGTTCGCCGGTGCCGGCATTGGCATTGCCGGTGTTCACCACCAATGCGCGTATTCCCTTGCCTGATGCAAGGTGTTCCCGCGCCACGCTGACCGGCGCGGCGCAAAAGCGGTTGGAGGTGAACACGCCGGCAACGGTCGCACCTTCGTCCAGCTTGATAACCAACAGATCCTTGCGGTCTGCACGCTTGATGCCCGCTTCCGCAGTTCCCAAGGAAACGCCCGCAACGGGCAGCAGTTGTGCCGCGACGGGCGCTGAGAGATTCACCGGCATTTAACTTCCCTTAATAAATAATTCGCGTAGCGATTCGTTTGCTTCCTCCGCCGCTCTTGCAGGGAGAGAGGACTGGGGAGAGGGAAACGAGCATGGCAGATTCCATCATCGACGATGACGCATTCCATGCTCGTTAGAAACGTCCTTTTGTCTTGTAGATATAGTTGCTCATCTCGACAGTCTCGGTGTTCATGCGGCGAACAATCCCATGCGTATGGCGCACGATTCCGCGCATCACGTAATAGACAATCGCGGGTTGCGTGTTCAGCAGCGCCTCGAACTTTGAACGCTCCAGCAGCAGGACCTGGCAATCGGTTTTGGCGACCACGGTGGCACTTATTTGCGAGACATTGCCGCCGGCAAAAGTGATGATGCCGGCCAAGTCTCCCGGCTGCAACAGGTGCAGCGTCGCCTGCTCGCCACCCAGCGTTGCGGTCGCCTCGACTTCGCCGCTGGCCAGAACGATCAGCGAATTCTTCAGGCGTTCCTCGCCCGGGCGCAGGAGGGCTTCACCGCTCTTGAATTCCTTGACTTCAAACAGTTTTGCCAGGATCTCGATCTCGGCGTCGCGCAATTCCTCCGTCAGCGTCGAGTTGTTCAGTGTCTGCAAAACCAGGTTGTTTGTCGACATATCCTTCTCCCAGAGTTTGGTGTGTTCAGCTCAACTTGCCATGGCACTGCTTGTATTTTTTACCTGAACCGCAAGGGCAGGGATCGTTGCGGCCGATCTTCTCGCCGCCCCGCACAAAAGGCTTGTGCTCCGATTCTGCATTGTCTGTCGACGCGAGCGCCTCGTCGTAATCGGCATGATGATACTGCACATTTTCCGGCACGTGGGGAGCTTCCGCCGCCGCCACATCCGCCTCGCTGCGGATCTGTACATTCATCAGGGTCTGCGTCACATCGCGCTTGATCGCTTCCAGCATGGAAGCGAACAGATCGAAGGCTTCGCGCTTGTATTCCTGCTTGGGATTCTTCTGCGCATAACCGCGCAGATGAATGCCCTGGCGCAGGTGGTCCAGCGCCGCCAAATGCTCGCGCCAGTGCTGATCCAGACTCTGCAGCATGACGATGCGTTCATAGCCGTGCATCACATCGGCCCCGACATGTTCCACCTTGGCCTGATATTGCTGCTGCGCCGCCTCGACTATGCGCGCCCGCAGTCCGTTTTCATCCAGTTGTTTTTCCTGCTCCAGCCATTGCACCACCGGTAGATGCAGCTGGTATTCGGCGCCCAGTGCTTTTTCCAGGCCTGCCGCGTCCCACTGCTCTTCCATGCTGCCATGCGGAATATGTTCGGCAACGGTGTCGGACAATACGCCTTCGCGCATGGCATTGATGGTCTCGGAAATGTCGGTGCTCTCCAGCAACTCGGCGCGCTGCTGGTAGATCACTTTGCGCTGGTCGTTGGCGACGTCGTCGTATTCCAGGATCTGTTTGCGCATGTCGAAGTTGCGCGCTTCCACCTTGCGCTGCGCATTTTCGATCGCGCGCGTCACCCAGGTGTGCTCGATGGCCTCGCCTTCCGGCAGCTTGAACTTGTTCATGATCGCCGCCACGCGGTCGGAAGCGAAGATGCGCAACAACGGATCTTCCAGCGACAGGTAGAAACGGCTGGAGCCGGGGTCGCCCTGGCGGCCGGAACGGCCACGCAACTGGTTGTCCACGCGCCGGGATTCGTGGCGCTCGGTACCGATGATGTGCAAGCCGCCGCTCGCGATCACCTGCTGATGGACCGGCTCCCATTCGGCGCGCAATTTCTCGATGCGCTGCGCTTTGGCAGCCGCATCCAGGCTTTCATCCATGCGCACCAGCTCGATGGGTTTTTCCACATTGCCGCCCAGCACGATGTCCGTACCGCGCCCTGCCATGTTGGTGGCGATCGTGACCATCTTCGGACGGCCCGCCTGGGCCACGATCTCGGCCTCCCGCGCATGCTGCTTGGCGTTCAATACCTGATGTGGCAATTTTTCCTTCGCCAGCAAACCCGACAACAGTTCGGATGTTTCGATGGAAGTCGTGCCGACCAGCACGGGTTGACCGCGCTCGTAGCAATCGCGGATATCCGCTATTACCGCCACATACTTCTCTCGCGTAGTGAGATAGACCTTGTCCATCATGTCCTTGCGAATCGTGGGGCGATGCGGCGGGATAATGACTGTTTCCAGGTTGTAGATGCTCTGAAACTCGTAGGCTTCGGTGTCCGCGGTGCCGGTCATCCCGGACAGCTTGCTGTACATGCGGAAATAGTTCTGGAAAGTGATCGAGGCCAGCGTCTGGTTCTCTTTCTGGATCGCAACGCCTTCCTTGGCTTCCACCGCCTGGTGCAAACCATCCGACCAGCGCCGGCCCGCCATCAGGCGCCCGGTGAATTCGTCGACGATGATGACTTCATCGTTCTGCACCACATAATGCTGGTCGAGAAAGAACAGGTTGTGCGCCCGCAATGCTGCATACAAGTGGTGAATCAGCGTGATGTTGGCCGGGTCGTACAAGCTGCCGCCGATCGGCAACAGGCCTGCCTGCGCCAGCAGGCGTTCGGCATGCTCATGGCCGGATTCGCTCAGCAAGATCTGGTGATTTTTCTCGTCGACATGGAAGTCGCCCGGCGAATTCTCGTCCGCCTGGCGCTTCAGGTTCGGCACCAGCTTGTTCATCTGCAGATAGACGTCGAGATTGTCTTCGGCCTGACCGGAAATAATGAGGGGGGTGCGCGCCTCGTCGATCAGGATGGAGTCCACCTCATCGACGACGGCGAAGTTCAGGCCGCGCTGAAAGCGGTCCTCGGCGTTCGCCGCCATGTTGTCGCGCAGGTAGTCGAAACCGAACTCGTTGTTGGTGCCGTACGTGATATCCGCTCCGTAGGCCACCTGTTTGTCCGCATGCTCCATACTGGTCAGGATGACGCCGACGGAAAGTCCCAGGAACTGGTACAACTTACCCATCCACTCGGCATCGCGCGCGGCCAGGTAATCGTTCACCGTCACCACATGCACGCCTTTGCCGGATAAGGCATTCAGATAGGCGGGCAGGGTCGCCATCAGGGTCTTGCCTTCGCCGGTACGCATCTCGGCGATCTTGCCGTAATGCAGCACCATGCCGCCGATCAGCTGCACGTCGAAGTGTCGCATCTGCAACGCCCGTTTGCCGCCTTCACGCACCACTGCGAACGCTTCCGGCAAGATCGCATCGAGCGATTCGCCCTGCTGCACCCGCTGTTTGAATTCCTCTGTCTTGGCACGCAATTCATCGTCAGACAAGGCGGAAATCTGTCCCTCCAGCGCATTGATGCGAGTAACGGTCTGGCGGTACTGTTTGAGCAAGCGGTCGTTCCGGCTGCCAAATACGGACTTCAATATTTTTGAGATCATGCTGTTATTTTCTTATGC
>JAJXTT010000184.1 GCA_021783525.1 Pseudomonadota bacterium | reverse complement strand
TTGATTTGGCGGAGAGGGCGGGATTCGAACCCGCGGTGGGGTATTACCCCACACACGCTTTCCAGGCGTGCGACTTAAACCGCTCATCCACCTCTCCGGAAGGGCGCGCAGGATAAACTAGAACGTCTTTTACCGCAATCAAAAACGATCACGCCACTGGCGCAAGGCCGTGAATACGGCAAGTCCGCTGGTATCAGCCAAGCCGCGAGACCGCAAGGTCTGGATGAGTTCCGGGCTGGTATAGCGCAGGAAGGGATTGGTGGCTTTTTCCAGTGCGATGGTAAAGGGGACCGTGGGGCGGTTCGCTGCGCGCAGTGCGTTGGTTTCGACATTGCGTCGCTGGATGTCCGGGTTGCCGGGCTCGCAGGCGATCGCAAAAGGCAGGTTGTAGGCCGTGTACTCGTGCGCACAATAGACCAGCGTCTCGTCGGGCAGGGCGGCCAGGCGCTGCAGCGAACGATGCAACTGCGCCAGCGACCCCTCAAAGTTCTTGCCGCAGCCCGCGCCAAACATGACGTCGCCGCAAAACACGGCCTGCGGCGCAATGAAAGCAATGTGATCGTCAAGATGGCCGGGAGTCTCGATGATGTCGAAGACGGTATCCAAAGTGTCGAGCTTTAGCCGGTTCCCTTCGTGCAAGTCGTGGGTGATGTGGGGGTTATTCGGATGTTTCCGCCCGTACACCGGCACGTTATATACTTCACGCAATTCAGAGATGCCGCCGATGTGGTCATGGTGGCGGTGGGTACACAGGATCGCATCCAGTTGCAGCTTGTATTCCTGCAGAAAATCCAGTACGGGAGCCGCTTCGCCGGGGTCGACCGCGACGGCATGGCCTCCAAGGTGGAGCAACCAGATGTAGTTGTCCTGCAAAGCGGGGATGGCGGTTATGGTCAGCATGATCGAAACAGGAATCGGATGCCTAATTGTAATTTAACTGCACAAAGTCTGAGTGAATGGTTCGCCGGCGAACAGGGTGGCTATGTGCTGACGCGCGAGCAGGACTATTTTGACCATACGGTGAGTGATATTTTTGGCTTCAACGCGATGCAGGTGGGTTTGCAGGAATGCGATTTCCTGCGCAGCAGCCGCATGCCGCTGCGCTTCACTGCGGGAAACCAGCTTGGCAACGACGTCCGCATATGCTGCGACGAGTTGCCCTTTGCCTGCGATAGTCTCGACATGGTGGTGCTGCCGCACGTGCTGGAGTTTGCCGACAATCCGCATCAGATATTGCGCGAAGTGGAACGTGTGCTGAGACCCGAGGGTAACCTCCTGATCAGCGGCTTCAATCCGTTCAGCCTTTGGGGCATGCATCGCGCCTTGGGCAGAAGGCAGGGCTATCCATGGTGCGGGCACTTTATCAGGCTCCCCCGCCTGAAAGACTGGTTGGCCCTGCTTGGCTTTGAGGTGGTCGGCGGACGTTTCGCCGCGTATGCGCCACCGCTGCATCATTCAAAATGGCTGGACAGCTTTTCCTTCATGGAAAAGGCGGGCGACCGCTGGTGGGCGGTGAGTGGCGGCGTATATTTGCTGCATGCGATCAAGCGCGTACCTGGCATGCGCCTGATTAAACCGAGGTGGAACGAAGGTCTGGTGCGGAATCTGCTGCCGGTATCGCCAAAATTGAACAAGGGTGCGACACAAAGGAAAAATGGACAAGACGAGTGAAATAGTCGAAATATTTACCGATGGAGCCTGCAAGGGCAACCCCGGTATCGGTGGATGGGGCGCTCTGTTGCGGGCCAAGGGCAAAGAGCGCGAGTTGTGCGGCGGTGAGGCGCATACCACCAACAACAGGATGGAGTTGATGGCTGCGATTTCAGCGCTCGAAGCGTTGACCCGCCATTGCAAGGTGCGTTTGCATACCGACTCGAAATATGTGCAGCAGGGCATCAGCGAATGGGTGCATAACTGGAAGAAGCGCGGCTGGAAGACGGCAGACAAGAAGCCGGTTAAGAACGAAGACCTTTGGCGCAGGCTGGATACCCTCGCGGAGCAGCACCATGTCGAATGGGTCTGGGTCAAAGGCCATGCCGGGCATGACGGCAATGAGCGGGCGGACCAGCTTGCCAACAAGGGAATCGAAACGTTGAAGGAAAAAGCATGAGACAGGTTGTACTGGATACCGAGACCACCGGTCTCGATCCCAGGCAGGGACATCGCATCATCGAAGTCGCGGCGATCGAATTGAACGGGCGCAAAGTCTCGGACCGCACATTTCACCGTTACATCAATCCGGAACGCGAGATAGATGAAGGCGCGGCAGCAGTGCACGGCCTGACGCTGGACAGATTGCAGAACGAGCCAAAGTTCGCCGAGATCGCTTCCGCACTGCTGGAATTCATTGCGGGAGCGGAGCTCATCATCCACAACGCGCCGTTCGATATCGGGTTTTTGAATGCAGAATTGTCGCTAGCCGGGCTGCCGCCGTTGAGCAATCCGGTGATCGATACCCTGAAAGTCGCCAAGGAACTGCACCCCGGAAAGAAGAACAACCTGAACGCGCTCTGCGACCGCTACCAGATCGACAACTCGCACCGCACTTTGCACGGGGCGCTGCTGGACACCGAGCTGCTAGCGGAAGTCTATCTGGGCATGACGCGCGGGCAGGAAAGTCTGCTGGGCGAAGAAAGCAGCGATGCGGACGGCGTGCAATTCAATGCCAGCGGCGAGGCTATCTGTCTGAGCGTGCGTGTACTGTCCGCAAGCGAGGAAGAATTGGCGCAGCATAACGCGCAATTGGCAGATATTGAGAAAGCGAGCAAAGGGACGTGTATATGGAAAAGGCTGGAAGAACAGGCGTGATTCTGAAGTGGTCCCGTCGCGTCCGCTGGACGCTGATGTTGCTGGTGTCGGCTTATCTTCTGGCCTGTGCCTACATGTGGGAGGCGCAGCGTCATTATATCTTCCTCCCCAGGCCGCTATTGCAGACGATGCCCGACAGGCTGGGCATCAAATTCGAGGAAATCCATGTCGCGTCGGGAAACGGCGCGGAGCACGGAGACGTTTACGGCTGGTGGCTCCCCGCGGACGACAGCAGTGCGCCGACGCTGCTTTATCTGCATGGCAATGACAAGAACATCGGATATGCACATGACATCGACAGGGTGGCGAGACTGCACGCCATGGGCTACAACCTGCTGACCGTCGATTATCGCGGATACGGAAAAAGTACAGGCGGTGAGCCCGCAGAGTCCAAGGTGTACGAAGATGCCGACGCGGCCTGGAACTACCTGATCAGGCAACGGGCCCGCGATCCCAAGCGCACCTTCATCTACGGCCATTCATTGGGAAGCGCGATCGCCATCGATCTGGCCGTTCATCACCCGGAAGCGGCGGGCGTCATCGCCGAAAGCAATTTCACCTCGATGGTCGACATGGCCAAACTCGAATACCCGTATTTGCCGGTCGAATGGCTGCTGAACCAGCGCTTCGATTCTCTGGGAAAGATACATAACTTGAAGATTCCGATATTGCTGATCCACGGTACGTGGGACCGGCTGGTGCCATACCAGATGAGCCAGAGACTTTACGACAATGCGCCGGAGCCGAAGACACTGAAATTGATCGATGGCGGGGAGCACGGCAACAGCATCATCATCGCCCCGCTGGAATTTCGGGCTGCGATAGAAAAATTCATACAGCACAGCACAGACCTGCACTGATGGAAGACAGGCAAGTTGATGTTCTGATCATCGGGGCAGGTGCGGCAGGCATGATGTGCGCGTTGACCGCCGCCCGGCGCGGCCGGACAGTATGGCTGCTGGACCATGCATCGAAGCTCGCGGAAAAGATACGCATCTCGGGCGGCGGGCGCTGCAACTTCACCAACCTCAATGCCCGGCCGGAAAATTTCATTTCGCAGAACCCGCATTTCTGTCGCTCGGCGTTGGCGCGTTTCACGCCGCAACATTTTATCGCCATGCTGGGCAGGCATGGCATCGGATATCACGAAAAGACGCTGGGTCAATTGTTCTGCGACGATGAATCCGAAGCCGTCATCGCCATGCTCAAAGAGGAATGCAATGCGGCAGGCATCCACTGGTGCATGCCATGCAGCGTGGAAAAGATCGAACATGACGAAGCCTTTTACGTGTCGACGTCGCGCGGGAGATTCCGCGCCGGGTCCTTGGTCATCGCAACAGGCGGCCTGTCCATTCCCAAGATCGGCGCGACGCCATTCGGTTACAAAGTCGCCGAGCAGTTTGGCGTGCCTGTGACCAAACTCAAACCGGGACTGGTTCCGCTGAGCTTTCATCCCGGGGAATGGGCAGTTTTCAGCGAACTGGCAGGTGTTTCCCTGGATGCGGTGGTGAGCTTCGCCAAACAGAGTTTTCGCGAGAATCTGCTGTTCACCCATCGCGGGTTGAGCGGCCCGGCCATCCTGCAGATATCCTCGTACTGGGAGCACGGCAAGCCGCTCTCCATCGATCTGCTGCCGGATCACGACCTGCGCGAAATATTCGTGCAACACCGCAGCAGCAAGATGTTGCTAAGCA
>JAJXTT010000183.1 GCA_021783525.1 Pseudomonadota bacterium | reverse complement strand
TGCCTAAGCAATCTCGTCTACCCAGATACAGGTACCCACACTAATCGGTTGTTTCTTCTATCTTTTAAAGAACTTTGGTAAGGCTTTTTTCGCTGCCTCAGCGGCGAAGAGGTGCGCATTATATAGAGCGAACGACTTTCGTCAACTCATTTTTAAACGCACCGGATTTAAACTTTAATTCGGCTCCTCAGCACTTGGGTTGCGGGGGCAGGATTTGAACCTACGACCTTCGGGTTATGAGCCCGACGAGCTGCCAGACTGCTCCACCCCGCGTCTGAGAAGGGGGCGAACTGTACAGAAGTTAGCGGTTGTCGTCAACTGGAGATTTCGACAACTCGGATTGAGCGAAAGCGATACTCCCTTTCAAAATATCCAATCGCCAGGATAAACCGACCAAGCTAGCTGGCCATGCTAGTATTAAAAGCCATGAAAAAAATGCTTCATACCTTCGCCATAATACTATTTGCGCTGACACAACTCTGTGCGCCGCTCGTTCATGCACATGTGGACGGAATGCAGAGCGACTCTTCGTTCCATGTTCACGAGATTCCACGTGACCTTCCATTCATTGGCCTCTCCCAATGCCACATTGAGCAATATGAATCGCAAGCCATTACCATTCCCGACCAGCATCAGCACAATGACGCTCTGGTCGTCCCCGATTTCCGCACATCTTCAGCACACCCGCTGGTGGCCGGTTTAACACTTATCCCAACCGGATCGTTCGCCGCATTTTCCTCAGCTCCGCTCTCCTACCACATACCTCATACGCAAGCTCCGCCCCAATCAAGTTAATTCACCACCGCTTTCCTTCCATCCAACCTTAAAATGTTCTGTTAACGCAACGTTAAGATTCCGTTAAGATTCGGGTGAGAAAATAGAATAAATCGAATGGATCCATACCATTCCGGAGGATGTATCAATGAGAGTTTTTCAATTGTTTTTCTTTAGCATGTTCCTGGTTCAGTCGTCATTGGCAGATGAAATAACGCTGAGCGCGGATCAGTCCAGAACTTTGGGCATCATGAGCGCTCCGCTGCCCGCGAAACAACAAGGCGAACTCGCTGGCATGCCTGCACAGGTCGTCATTCCAGGCAACCAATTATTCACGGTCAGTACCCCACTTTCTGCCATGGTCGAGCAAACTCTGGTCGGGGTCGGCGATCCGGTAACAAAAGGACAGGCACTCGCCACGCTGCAAAGTCCGGCACTGGCTGAAGCACAGCGCGGTTTGCTGCAGTCGGCGACCCAGGCACAGCTGGCCAAGGAGAATCTGGCGCGCGACGAACAGCTCTGGCAAGACGGGATCATCTCGGAAAGCCGCTACCGCGCAACACAAAGCATATACAGGGAAGCCAGCGCCGCCTTAGCGGAGCGCAAACAAATGCTCAAACTGTCCGGCATGTCAGATAGCGATATCGTACGACTGCAATCGGACAGCATGTTAAGCAGCAAACTGACCCTCACCTCGCCCATTGACGGTGTCGTACTTGAAAAAACGGCCAGTGCAGGGCAACGCCTCGACGCTGCCATCCCGCTATTCAAGGTGGCAAAGCTGGAACCGCTGGCACTGGAGATCCAGATACCACTTGCCAGCACCCAAGGCCTGAAGGTTGGCGCAAACGTTACCGTTCCGGCATACGGAGCAAAAGGCAGGCTCACAGCCATCGGCCGCAGTTTAAGCGGAGGCAACCAGACAATTCTTCTGCGTGCCCTTATTCAGAATGGAGCTCATGATTTGCGCCCCGGCCAGTTCGTCGAAGCGTCAATTTCAACGTCCGGAAATGCCCCGGATCAGTGGAGCATTCCCAATAGCGCGCTGGCCCGCATCGGCAACAAAACCGTGATTTTCATCGAAACCGCCAAAGGCTACCGTAGCGAAGAAGTGACGGTGCTGCACGAGGGCGCGGACAACAGCGTGATAACCAGCAAACTCAAAGGTGACGAAAAAATCGCCGTGCGGGGCATTTCAGCGCTCAAAGCCAGCCTGATGGGCATCGGGGGATAATCATGCTGTCCAAACTGGTTGAATTTGCCCTGACCCAGCGACTGCTGGTCATCGTCCTCACCTTGCTGGTCATCGGTGCCGGCATATCCTCGTTCCGCGACCTGCCCATCGACGCTTTCCCCGATGTCTCCTCCACACAGGTAAAGATCATCATGAAAGCGCCCGGCATGACGCCGGAAGAAGTCGAGGCGCGGATTGTCACCCCGATCGAACTGGAGATGCTGGGCATCCCCAACCAGCGCATGCTGCGTTCCATCTCGAAGTACGCCATCGCGGACATCACCCTGGATTTCAACGACGGCACCGACATTTACTGGGCGCGCCAGCAAGTCGCAGAGCGCTTGAACAATGCCCTGCGCGACCTGCCCGATGGCGCGAGTGGCGGACTGGCACCGATCACCACACCGCTGGGCGAAATGTTCATGTTCACCGTGGAAGGTGACGGCATCTCGCTGGAACAGCGCCGTACGATTCTGGACTGGACGATACGCCCCGCGTTGCGCACCCTGCCCGGTGTTGCCGACGTCAATTCGCTGGGTGGTCTTGCGCGCAGCTTTGAGGTCGTGCCGGATCACACCGCACTCGCTGCGCGCGGGCTTTCCATGCTCCAGCTGCAGCAGGCACTGGAAGAGAACAACCGCAATGACGGCGCCGGGCGCCTGAGCGACGGCGACGAAGCACTGCTGGTGCGCGCCGAAGGCAGCATCAAGAATTTGCAGGACGTCCGCAACATCGTCATTGCGAGTCCCGGCAACAATCCGATACGCGTAAGCGACATCGCCCAGGTTCGCATCGGCAGCCTGACGCGCTACGGCGTCGTGACCATGGATGGAAAAAGCGAAGCGGTCGAAGGACTGGTACTGGGATTGCGTGGCGCGAACGCACAAAAAGTGGTGGAAGGCGTCAGTGCGAAACTCGCCGAAATCGCGCCTTCCCTCCCCAAGGGCGTAACCACCAAGGTCTTCTATGATCGCGGCAGCCTGGTCAAGCGCGCGATCGGCACGGTATCCAAAGCGCTCACCGAAGCCATCGTGCTCGTACTTATCCTGCTGGTGCTGTTCCTCGGCAATCTGCGTGCTGCGCTGGTGGTGGCGCTGACCCTTCCGTTAGCCGTCCTCATCACCTTCATCCTGATGCAACAGTTCGGCATGTCCGCCAACCTGATGTCGCTCGGGGGTCTGGCCATCGCCATCGGCATGCTGGTGGATGCGGCAGTCGTGGTCGTGGAAAACATCATCAGCCATCTCGGCCGCAAGCGGGTTCACATACCGCATCTGCACGTCATTTTCATCGCGGTGAAAGAGGTCATCCCGCCCGTTGCCGCCGGGGTCGCCATCATCATCATCGTTTTCCTGCCGTTGATGACGTTGCAGGGGCTGGAAGGCAAATTGTTCATCCCGGTGGCGCTGACCATCGTATTCGCCCTGGCCGCTTCGCTGCTGTTGTCGCTCACTGTCATTCCGATGCTTGCTTCATTCCTGATCAAGAGCGCAAGCCACGACGAGCCCTGGCTGGTGCGCAAATCCATGCAGGTCTATATACCCCTGCTCAATCTGGCGCTGCGCAAGGAACGCTGGGTAATTACTGCAGCCGTCTTTTCGCTGGTACTGACCAGCATCGCCTACAACTTCATCGGCAAGACCTTCATGCCGGAAATGGACGAGGGCGACATCGTCATGCAGACCACCAAACTGCCTTCCATCAATCTGGCGCAGGCTGCCAACATCGACGAGCGTGTCCAGGCGGCCATTCTCAAGGCGGTTCCCGAAGTGCAAAGCATCATTTCGCGCGCAGGCGCCGACGAGCTGGGTCTCGACCCGATGGGGCTGAACGAGACAGACAATTTCCTCGACCTCAAACCCCAGTCGGAATGGCGTTCACAGGACAAGAACGCGATCATTGATGACATTCGCAAGGTGATGGGGAACTTCCCGGGCCTGGAATACAACTTCACCCAGCCGATCGCCATGCGCGTTTCCGAGATGCTCACCGGCACCCGCGGGGACGTTGCCATCAAGGTCTTCGGCTCCGATATCAGCAAACTGAACGAACTCGCCGAACAGATCGTCAAGGTGGTGGCGGTCATCAAAGGTAGCGAAGACGCCTACACCGTGAAGAACAGCGGTGTTCTGTACTACCGCGTGGTCATCGACCGCCTCGCCGCAGGGCGCCTGGGTTTGAGCGTAGACGACATCAGCAACACGCTGCGCACCCAGGTGGAAGGACGACAGCTGGGCACCGTGGTCGAGGACGGACGGCGTACCCCCCTGCTGGTACGCGGCGAAGCGGATGTGCAACAATCACCGGCGCTGTTTTCCGCACTCACCGTGCCCCTCACCAACGGCCAGAGCGTCCCGCTTTCCGTGGTCGCCAGACTTGAACGTGCTGACGGCCCCGTGAAAGTGGACAGGGAAAACGGCAAACGCATGGTCGTGATCCAGACCAACGTGCGCGACCGCGATCTGGTCGGCTTCGTGAATGAAGCCAAAGCGGCCAT
>JAJXTT010000182.1 GCA_021783525.1 Pseudomonadota bacterium | reverse complement strand
CCCGACTCGAACGCGCCCAGCTCGTTGGACGATCCGATGAATATCCCGTTGATGGAAGCGACACGGCCACGCATCGTGTCCGGTGTCGCCAACTGCATGATAGTGGTACGCATGACCACCGACACGCCATCGCAAATGCCGGACAGCATCAGCAGCAGCGCCGCAAGCCAGAAATAGCTGCTCATGGCGAATGCAATGATGCAGACGCCAAACCCGGCTACGGCCGCAAGCAGCCAGCGCCCCGCATGCTCATTGATGGGATGTCGTGCGAGGAAGGCGCCAATCATGATGGCTCCGACCGCAGGTGCGGCACGCAGGATGCCCAGCCCTTCCGGACCGTAATGGAATATCTCCTGCACGAACGCCGGCAACATGGCGACTGCACCGCCGAACAGCACCGCGAACATGTCCAGCGCCTGCGCTCCCAGGATGATCTGGTTGCCGAACACAAAGCGCAATCCTTCTCCTATGCTGGAAAATATGGGGGACGCTTTTGCGGGAGGCGGTTCCTCGATGCGCAAAGACAGCAACGTCAGGGCCGCGCTCATGGCCAGGACCGCCGACACCGCATACGCACTGGTGAGGCTGACCCAGGCGACCAACGCGCCGCCGAGCGCCGGCCCTGCGACCAATCCCAACTGGAAGATCGAGCTGCCGACCCCGGCAGCGCGTGCATATTGATCGCGTGGCAATGCCAGCGCGAACAGCGAGTTGTAGGAAGGACTGATAAACGCGCGCGCCACACCACCGCATGCGATTGAACCGTATATCCACAGCACGGGGTTCTTCAGCGTCATGAAGGTGGTGCCTACCAGCACCAATGCGTTCAGGCTCGTCAGCACGCCGGCCAGCACGCCGAACTTGCGACGCGAATGATGATCGATCGCATAACCGGCGAACAGCGCGCAGCTGAAATACGGGATCACTTCGGCCAATCCGATAAGCCCGAGCGCCAGTGCGTCGTGCGTCAGTTCATAGATATGCCAACCGACTACAACCGCAATGATCTGGTAGGCAAGGACGATCTGGATACGGAAAGCCAGGAGCTTGAGAAAAGCGGGATTGCGCAAAGGGTGCATCGGAGAAGAGGAATAGGATTGCGGCATATTTCAATATCAGGAAATAGTCACGTCATCCTGAATAAATTCGAACGCCGGCCGGCCCCGGATTGTTTGATGACGTTCATCCGCACTGGATAAGCCGGGCTGAATTTATTTCCCGCTCTTCATATGTTTATATATCGCCTCCGCAGTCTGTTCCAGAAGCGCCACATCCAGCACGCCGATGCATTGTTCCGCAACTTCGATGGCGTCCAGCACACTGGGGCGTTCGGCTTCGGTGATCTCCCAGATGTCGCTGGAATCGCCGCGTCTGCGCACCTCGATCAATGTCAGAATGGCGGCATCCAGGACCTCGATCGCGTTGACGATCTGGGTATTCTTGTTCTCGAGCGCGGTGCGAACCACCGAGAGGGCGGTCGCCAGGCGCGAGAATGCAATGACGGTGAAGCGTCCTTCGCATGCAGCTTCGTAAGGCAGGTGCATGTCCATCGCGTAAATATCTTTCAATCCTTGCGTGACCGGAACCCGCAAAGGCGGACGTTTCTTGTTCATTCTGTACAAACCTTCCAGATTATTTTTGCTTTACGGACTTTCCTGTCTAGCTGCAAGAAAGTTTCAGACAAGCAGGCATGCAATTCAGTGCCAGAATTCCTGTTGTGCCGCGTATCGATCCCACGCATTGCGGAACTCGGCGATGCGCTCGGCGTAATCGTGTTCCATCCAGCCGCGTACAAGCGCGAGTGTATCGTGCCGTGCGGCATTATCCAACTCCGTCAGCAGGCGGTGTGCCACGGCAATGTCATTCAGAACACCCAGGATATCCTGCAATTCGGCTAATGCGGTCAAATAGTTGCCTGACTTGGGGCTGGAAAACAAGGCGCCGAACATATCGATGCTATACCGGAGTTTTTTGCAGGCGATGCGCAATGCATGAAGTTGCGCAGGATCTTCGCCCAGCAAACCCCTTCCGCGTAAAAGGGCTTGTTTGCTGCGCTTATCCAGGATACGAGTGGCGAATTTTTCCAGCTTAACCCCGGGGCCGGCCGATTGCAGACCATGCATCCACGCGCCAAAGCGCAGCAGCAAGCGTTGAAAATCCTGTGAGGCGAGGCTGGCTTCCATTCCGGCATGCTGGTGTTTCCGCATCCGTTCCGCCGCATTGAGCACTTCCCTCAGCCCGCCGTGATCAGGCAATCGGGCGAGGATAGGCGCCAGCGTTTGCGTGACGAACACATCCCATTCGCGCGAACGCCCCAACTCGACACACAGTCTTGCCACCTGCATACGCAGAGCTGCCAATTCGGCATCATCGGGCCGATGCCGCTGGGCGACGGCAAGCACCACGCGCAGACGGCGCAGCCCGACACGTACCTGATGCAGGTATTCCTCGTCCAGTTTCAGCAATGCGCCCGGCACGTTGGACTGTATGTGGGAAAGACAGGCGCTTATCAGGCTTTGCAGCGCACTCGCGACGGATTGGGATTTTTTCAGGATCGGGAACCTGGCCTTGCTTGCCGACGGTTTCGCCCCGGAAAACAGCAGATATCCATATTCAGCCTTGCTGGTGTGCTCGACCTCCAGCGGCACGATGTCGAGCAGGGCCAGCGCCAGTCTGAACAGTTGCTGCGGGGCGCCGGATTTCAGTTCGAGTTCCAGTTCCGAGATCGGGCAGATTGACTGCCCGGCACGTATCTCGCCACCGTCCATGCACAGTTCGATCTCCGCGCCTTCGAACTCCAGCGTGCGCACGTTGCGGTTGAATTGGGTCACGAATACAGGCTGCAGCCGGTTGCGCACGCCGTGCGGCAGTTCACCGCCGCCCGCTTTGAGCAAGGCAAAATCCAGTTGTTCGGACGGGACCGGCGTCTCCCACTCGTTGCGCTGATGCAGGCCCGCGCTGACCTCCCCGCCTCCCTTCAGCGTCTGCACGAATTGCCTACCCACCCGTCGCAGCCTCAATGCCATCGCCTGGCGGCGCAGTTCGAGATCTGCGGTGTCGTAATAGATACTGTAGAGTTTGAGCGTGCGGGCGCGGCTGGCGGACAGGGAGCGCAAGAACGGATGCCGCTTGAGCCTGACCAGGTTTTCAGGCGCGATGTGCAGTTTGAGTTCTGTTTCGATCGCCACAACAGACTCAGATCAGGACGGGGCTGTCCGGCAGTTCGTTGATCTTGCCGGCACCAACATGCGGATAATGTTGCGCCAGATGCCCGCCCACACTGCGAATCCCGGCCATGACGCCCTGTTCGAACCGGCCCTGGCGGAATGCGCTCTCCATCTCCTGACAGACCGTTTCCCATACCGCCTGGCCAAGACGGACATGAATGCCGCGATCCGCCACGATCTCCACTTTCCGGTCGGCAAGCAACAAATAAATCAGCACACCGTTGTTGTGTTCTGTGTCCCAGACGCGCAGTCTGGAAAAGACTTCGATGGCCCGTTCGCGCGCTGTCAGTCCGGCAATCAGGGGCCCGATATCCAGAGCAGCTTCGACTGCAAAGCGGATCTGGCCCGCATGCGTCTGCTCCATTTCGCGTATGGTGCGTTCAATGTTATCCAGTGTCGAACGCGGGAAGATTCGGCGCATCGCGGCATGGCTGACCGACAGGTGTTTAAGGATACGTTTGAAGTTCATTTACCAGTCTCCTGAAGCCCCACCACCGCCGAAGCCGCCGCCACCCCCGCCGAAACCCCCACCGCCGCTTCCGCTACCCCATCCTCCGCCTCCCCCCCAACCGGACGGAAAAGACGAGCCGCCGCCCCCCGTTCCAAAGAGCAGGGATAGCACGAAGGCTACAAGAGCGGCGGCGACCGCCCACCCTATCGAGAGCAACATCACCCACGCCAGAGCGCCTATCACACCTCCGACGATCAAACCGCTGGGAAGCCGTCCCAGCAACTGGCGCAAAATGATATTGCCCATCATGAATATGACGAATCCGGCGCCGATCAATTGACCGAAATTGTCCGATCCGTCGCCCGATTGCGACGATGCCCGCTGTGCAGGAGGCGGCAGCGGTTCGCCCTCGATCACCGTGATGATCGCGTCCACACCGGCATCGATGCCTTCATAGAACGCCCCGCGCTTGAATTCCGGACCTATGATCTCCGACACGATGCGTTTGGCCGTCGCGTCGTTCAAGGCGCCTTCCAGGCCGTAACCGACCTCGATCCGCAATTTGCGGTCGTCCTTGGCGATGAGCAGCAGCACGCCGTCATCCACACCTTTGCGCCCGAGTTTCCAGGAGTCCACGACGCGGATGCCGTACTGCTCGATCGTTTCAGGCTGCGTGCTGGGCACGAGGAGCACGGCGATCTGCGAACCCTTGCGCGACTCGAATGCAGCCAGCTTGGCTTCGAGAGCCCGGATCTGGACGGCGTCCAGTGTGGACGTGAGATCGGTTACGCGCTGAGCGAGTTTTGGAACGTCAACCTCTGCCTGCGCTG
>JAJXTT010000181.1 GCA_021783525.1 Pseudomonadota bacterium | reverse complement strand
GTCTGGCGGAAAGTGATGTATCCGCCCAGGTTTCCGCCCTGCAAGGAATTCTGCTGGATCGGGATCGCGGAACCGTTGTTCGAATAGGCGACTTCCAGCGCCGTCGGATCGGTGGAGGACGTGACCGTCTGCAGCGCCATGGTCTTGTTGCCCAGGACCAGCCCCTGGCCGTTGCCGATATACACGTTCACCGACCCGTCACCCTGGCTGATGGTCGACACGCGTATCTGCTGGCTGAGTTGATTGACCAGTTGATCGCGCTGGTCCAGCAGTGCGTTCGGTGGCTGATTCGGATTGTTGGCCTGCGCCTGCACGATCTGTGCGTTCAGCGTCGCGATCTGGCTCGCGTCGCTGTTGATTTGCGTCACGCTATTGGAGATCTGCCCGTTGAGGCCGTCCCGAATCTGGTTCAAATTCTGGCTCAGGGACTGGAAGCGGCCCACCAGCGTCTGCGCGCTCCCGATCATGGCCTGCCGCGCGGGCACGGATTGAGGCGCATTGGCGACACCGTTCGCCGCAGTAAAGAAATCCTGCAGTGTCGGCGTCAAGCCGCCACTGGAGTCGCCAAGCAGATTGCTTACTTGCTGGGACAATCCCAATTGCGTATTCAGGTTGGACGATTGCGTCTGCGCTGCCAGCACCTGTGCAGTCAGGAACTGGTCGTATTGTCTCTGCACGGTCGACACGCTGACACCCTGCCCCATGAATCCCGAGCCCGTGTTCTGCGGCAACATCTGCGTCTGGACGATCTGTTCCCGCGAATAGCCGGGCGTGTTGGCATTGGCTATGTTATTCGAGGTCGTCGCAAGGCCTGCCTGGGCTGCATTGAGCGCGCTCACTGAAATACCGAATATAGCCATATCGCAAGACCCTTCCGCCGTTATTCAATTCTACAATCTGGTTATCGGCACACTGACAGCAAACTTTAGACGCGCGTGCTGATGCTGCCGATCACACCCGCCAGCTTGTCGGCGTAGTGCGGATCGGTCGCATATCCTGCCTGTTGCAGCCCCTGCGCGAAGACCTTGGCATCTCCCTGACCCGTCACCCCGGAATAGCGCGGATCACTGTTCAGCAATCTTGCGTAATCCTGAAACGACTCCGCATAGGAGCCGTACGCGCGAAAACGCTGCACTTGCCGGCTCGCGACCCCGTTGCGATATTCAGTGGTAGCCACTTCCGCCACCTTGCCCTTCCAATCCTTGCCTGCCTTGATGCCGAACAGGTTGTGGCTGTCGCTGCCGTCCGCCATCTTGATCTCGCGCTTGCCCCAACCGCTTTCCAGCGCAGCCTGCCCGAGGATCAGATGCGCCGGCACGCCGGTATTCCGGCTTGCCTGCTCGGCCGGCACCCGCAACTTGTCAATGAAGGATTGCTGGACATCCGCCTTGTATGCGGATGGCACCGCACGCGGGCTCGCGGGGACGGTCGCGGGCGGAGCGGGCGGGCTTGCCTGCTGGTTGCGGCTCAGCTGCTTCACCATGACTTCGGCCAGCCCGACGCCGTGCGATGCCATGCTCTGTGCCAGTTGCTGATCGAGCATGCCGGTGAACATCCTGGTCTGCTCGCTATCGAATGCGCCATCCTGTGGTGTCGCATCGCGCATGCTCTTCAACATCATGTCCAGGAACACCGCCTCGAATTGTTTGGCTGCAGCCTTCAGTGCCTGGTCCGGAGCCTGCTTGGACTGAAGCTTCAGATTGTTCAGACTCTGGCCGTCGATCGCCAGGCTGCTGATGTCGGTGCCCGAAATCGCCATGATCGCAGAACCTAGATCACCTCGAGTTCGGCACGCAACGCGCCGGCCGCCTTCATCGCCTGCAGGATCGCCAGCATGTCCTGCGGAGTCGCGCCGATGGAATTGAGCGCCCTCACCACATCGTTCAGATCCACGCCGCGCTTCAGGTGCAGCAGATTGCCCTTGTCGGCCTTGATCTCGATATTGGCATTGGTCACCGGCACCGTTTGCCCCTGCGAAAACGGCGCGGGCTGGCTCACCGTATTCTCGGCATTGATGACGACCGTGAGATTGCCGTGCGCCACGGCACAGTCGTCGAGCGAGACATGCTGGTTCATGACCACCGAGCCGGTACGCGCATTGACGATGACCTTCGCGCTGCCCGCCGCCGCGTCGACTTCGAGATTCTCGATCTGCGAAATGAACGCCACGCGCGCACTGCCTTCCGGCGCCTTCACCTGGATGGTGCGGGCATCCATAGCGGCGGCGGCCTCCGGATTGCCGGGCGCAACGTTACGGCCGATGACTTCCGCCAGGCGCATCGCCGTCGTGAAGTCGGCTGAGTTCAATTCGAGATAGATGTAATCGCCCTGCCCCACCGTCGTCGGCACGGTGCGCTCCACCGTCGCACCGCCGGGAATCCGGCCCACGCTCAGGTGATTGACCTGCACCTTGGAGCCGGCCGCCGCCGCACCCGCGCCGCTCACCAGCAGGTTGCCCTGCGCCATCGCGTAGACTTGCCCGTCGGCGCCTTTCAGCGGCGTCATCAGCAGCGTGCCGCCGCGCAGGCTCTTGGCATTGCCGATGGACGATACCGTGATGTCCAGAGTCTGTCCCGGGCGCGAGAACGGCGGCAAGGAAGCCGTCACCGATACCGCGGCCACATTCTTCAGCATCATGATCGCACTGCTGCCCGGCGGCATGTTCACGCCCATCTGCAGCAGCATGTTGGTGATGCTCTGCACCGTGAACGGCGTCTGCATGGTCATGTCGCCAGTGCCGTCCAGCCCGACCACCAGCCCGTAACCCATCAACTGGTTCTCGCGCACGCCCAGCACGGTGGCGAGGTCCTTGATGCGCTCCGCCGCCGCGCTCAGGGAAACGAGCATCAACAGGGCAAAGACAATTGATCTGGCATTCATGGCGTACCTCCCTAGAAAGGCAACACGGAATAGAAGATGCGGTTGAACATGCTGAGCACGGCCGAGGTGTCGATGCTGTTCGCACCCTTGTATTCGACATGCACATCGGCCACCTGGGTCGATTGCACCGTGTAGCTGCCACTGATCGTGGCCGGATTCACCACACCGGAGAAGCGCACATATTCCTGGGCATATTTGATGGACACCTGCTTCTCGCCCGCGACGCGCAGATTGCCGTTGGGCAACACCTCGGTCACCGTCACCGTGATGGATCCGGTAAAGGAATTGCTCCCCGAACTATCGCTTGCGCTGCCCGACTTGACCCCGCTGCTGCCCGCCACACCGCCGGTCAACCCGGTCAGCGACGGGGCGGTCACGGCAAGACTGCCGGTATTGGTGTCGTCATGCCCCGACTTGCCGGAAGCCGCGGTCGTTTCGACGATGTTGACGATCAGCACGTCGCCGACATGGCGCGGGCGCAAGTCCTCGAACATCGGATGATCGTTCACGCCCGCCAGGTAGATCGCACCCTCGTTATTGGGCACCAAGGGAAGCGGGGCAGGGCGTGCCGTCAACGGCTCCTTGATGCTGGTGGACGGCGGCGGCACGCAGGCAGTCAGCGACACGATCGCCAACAGGCTGATGACTCCGCTTGCTCTGCTCGTGATTCGCCTCCGGAAGTTCGAGATCGCGTTTCTCGTCAGCTCCCTCTCCTTGCGGGGAAGCGTCAGGGCGGGGGAATCACCCGAGGCAATTTCAGGCACGTTCATTTTCATGGCATTACATCTGCGTCAGTTTCTGCAACATCTGGTCCGACGCAGTCACCGCCTTGGAATTCATCTCGTACGCGCGCTGCGTCTGGATCATGTTCACCAGTTCCTCCACCACGTTCACGTTGGAGGTTTCCACAAAGCCCTGGCTCACGGTTCCCGTTCCGTTCGTGCCGGGCACGTTGGCGAGGGGCGGGCCCGATGAACCGGTCTCCTGGTACAGGTTCTGTCCCATGCTTTCCAGACCGGCCGGATTGATGAACGTCGCCAGCTGTATGCTGCCAACCTGCACTGCGGTTGCCGTACCCGGCTGCGTGACCGAAACCACGCCGTCCTGGCCTATCGTGATCGAGGTGGCGTTGGCCGGGATGGTGATCGACGGTTGCACGGGGAATCCGTTGGAGGTGACCAGCTGCCCCTGGTTGTCGGTCTGGAAAGAACCGTCGCGGGTGTAGCCCGTCGTACCGTCAGGCAGCAATACCTGGAAGAAGCCCGCGCCCTGTATCGCCACATCCAGCTGATTGTTGGTCTGCTGCAGGTTGCCCTGCGTATGAATGCGCTCCGCCGCGATCGGACGCACGCCGGTCCCGATCTGGAGGCCGGAGGGTATCTGGGTCAATTGCGACGACTGCGCGCCCGGCTGGCGGATGTTCTGGTACAGCAGATCCTCGAACACCGCGCGCGAACGCTTGAAGCCGTTGGTGCTGACGTTGGCCAGGTTATTGGATATGACATCCATCTGCGTCTGTTGCGCTTCCATGCCGGTCTTGGCGATCCAAAGGGAACGAATCATGATGAGTATCCTTTTTAAAATTCAACCGGTGACACTGAGTACACCGCTGGCTTGTTTTGCGTTGTCGTCCGCCGT
>JAJXTT010000180.1 GCA_021783525.1 Pseudomonadota bacterium | reverse complement strand
CACAACCAGCACCACTATGATCAATATTGCCATCTTCTTCTCTCTTTAATTCTTGTGTGTGGATAGCGCTAACTTTAACCGCAGCGCGTTTCGCTGACAATGGATATATTCCTGCAATGGAGACGACTGAGCCAGACCGGCTGGCTGCAGTATTGCGTTGCGGGCATTTGACTAGCGGACGGTAATTCGCCACACTATGACCATGTTCAGGTCATCCAGAAAATTCATCGCCGTATTCTTGCTGATGTGGTTGCCGCTTTTCAGCGGCAGCGCGCTTGCAGCAACGGTGTCCATGCAGATGCAGCATGGCAAAAGCCACGAGGCCGCTTCTGCACAGATGATGTCGCATGCCGGCATGGCCGCACATCATCAATCACCTTGCAGGATGCACGCTGCAGCGGATGAACATGGCTCGTCCTGCGACGCTTGCGGTGTCTGCCACCTGGCCTGCACCGGTTACCTTGTGGTGCCCGGCATGGAAATGATCCCCGTGCAGACTGCCGCAAGTGAAATCACTCCTTATCTTGTTGCCTTTGATTCCCTGGTTTCCGCTCCGCTGGTACCCCCGCCTCTCGTCCGCGCCTGATACGGGACGAGTCCGCCTGCTGATTTCATCGTCGTTGTTTTCATAGCCTGATTCTCGTCCCGCGCCGTTGGGCGGTCGCGTGCGACTGTCCGCCTGCATTGCCAATGCAACTAGGATGCGGAACATGAAACCATCTCTATCGATTTTCACCGTGCTTTGCACGCTCTGGCTCACGCCGGCCGCCGCCGACGAGCCCTTGGGCAGCAACGTGGCCGGACTGCTGGCTTACGCGCGCGAGCACAATCCGGAACTGGCGGCCTTGCGCCTCGATGCCGAGGCGGCTCAGCAGCGGGCTGAACCCGCAAGCGCTCTGCCAGACCCGGTATTGCGTACGCAGCGGTATGACATCACCAGCCAGGCCACCAACATGATTCCAAACGTGATGCCGATTCAAAGCTACCAGTTGAGCCAATTCGTGCCATGGTTCGGCAAGCGCGATCTGCAGCGCGGGATCGCCACGGCGCAGATAGACCAGGCCAACGGACAGACGGTTGCCGATTGGTCCGACCTCGCGAACCGGCTCAAGACGGCCTATGCGATGAATTACTACCTCGCGGCCAGCGAACAGTTGACACAACAGACCCTGGACCTGCTTGAGAATCTGGAACAGATCGTCAGGGAGCGTTATGCCAACGGCTTGAGTTCCCAGCAGGATGTCGTCCGCGTGCAGGTCGAAACGACCACGCTGCTAGGCGAACTGATCGGGATTCAGAAGGAACACCACCATGAGCATGCCAAATTGAACAGCCTGCTTTCCCGCCCCGTCAATGCGGCGCTGGCCGAGCCCGTGCAACCTCGGCCACTCCCTCCCGCCGCAAGCCTGGACGAGGACGTATTGCTGGAACGGCTGCGCGCACACAACCCGCAATTGCAGATCGCGGAAGCACAAATACAGTCCGCCGATAAAAGCCGCGACCTGGCGTATTCCAACCGCTATCCGGGCTTCACGCTCGGCGTTGCGCGTACCCAATACAGTTCGATAAATACCTGGGATGTGATGGTCGAATTCAGCATCCCGCTGCAGCAATCCGTACGCCGCTCGCAGGAGCACGAGGCGGAAGCAATGCTGGCCGCCGCCAGTGCGCGCAAGCAATCTGCCCTCAACGAGGCGGAATCCAGACTGTCGGAAAACCTCTCTGCACTGGAATCGGCCCGTCGCACCGAAACGCTGATCGAAACCCGCTTGCTGCCGCAGAGCGAGCTCACCTATCAATCGGCCCTGGCCGGATACGAGACGGGCAAGGTCGATTTCGCCACGCTGATCGACGCGCAGCGGCAGATATTGCAGGCACGGCAGCAACAACTGAAAGCACAACTGGACGCGCAATCGCGGCTGGCCGATATCGAAAAACTGCTGGGAGAAGAATTATGAACAAGCTCGCAAAGGCCACCACGGCCGTTCTGTTGTTGCTTGCCATGGCTGCGACCGGATACTGGCTCGGGAAACAGAATACGGGAATCAGGACACGGGATACGGGATACGGGATACGGGATACAGCGAAAAGCGGGGAACGCAAGTTGCTGTACTACCGCAACCCGATGGGCTTGCCGGACACTTCGCCGGTACCGAAAAAAGATGCAATGGGCATGGACTATGTGCCGGTGTATGAGGGCGAAGCGGAACCGACCGGCCAGTTCGGCATCAGCCTCGACAAGGTGCAAAGACTGGGCGTGAAGAGCGAAGCCGCGACGATGCGGGAACTGAACAGGACGCTGCGCGTGACAGGCCGGATCGAGGTCGACGAACGGCGCACTTACTCCATCGCGCCAAAGTTCGAGGGCTGGGTGGATCGCCTCTACGTGAACACCACCGGGCAGGCCGTCCGCAAAGGCCAGGCGCTGTTCGACGTCTACAGCCCGGACTTGATTTCCGCGCAGCGCGAACATGCGCTGGCCGTGCAGGGATTGGCTTCGATGCAAAACGCCGACGAAGATGCCAGGAAGAGCATGCAGCAGCTGGTCGCGGCCAGTGCCGCGCGCCTGAAAAACTGGGATATCGCAGACGCACCATCCGACATGCAAGCTGCCGGCGATTCCCGGCCGCATGTCACTTTCCGTGCACCGGTCACCGGCATCGTGCTGGAGAAAAAAGCCGTGCAGGGCATGCGCTTCATGCCCGGCGATACGCTGTACCAGATCGCCGACCTCTCATCCGTCTGGGCCATCGCCGAAGTACCGGAGCAGGATATCGGTCAGGTGCACCTGGGCAGTCGGACACAGGTCACCGTCGATGCCTATCCCGATCGCACATTCGACGGCAAGGTGACGTTCATCTATCCGACGCTGGACAGCGCGACGCGCACGGTGCAAGTCCGCATGGAGATCGCTAACCCACAGGGCCTGCTCAAACCCGCCATGTTCGCCAATGCGCGGATAGCGGCGGGCAAGAGCGGCAAAGTACTGACTGTACCAGCCTCCGCCGTGATCGACAGCGGCACCCGCCAGATCGTGCTGGTGCGCCTTGCCGAAGGGCGCTTCGAGCCACGCGTCGTTACGCCGGCCGGCCGCAGCGATGACTATGTCGAGATACGGGATGGTGTCGCAGAAGGCGAACAGGTGGTCACTTCCGCGAATTTCCTGATCGATGCGGAGAGCAACCTTAAAGCCGCGCTGGGCGGCATGGGCGAACAGACTGACAGCACCCTCACCCCGCCCCTCTCCCACGGGGAGAGGGAGCATGTTGTAGGTCATCAGGGGCAAGGGATCCTCGACGCCATCAACCCGGATGGCACGGTAAGCATCACGCACGACCCGATCAAATCGCTAGGCTGGCCCGGCATGACCATGGACTTCACGCTGGCGAACACCTCTCTGGCTGAAGGAATCAAGCCGGGCAGCGCAATCACGTTCGAACTGGTCGAACGCAAGCCGGGCGAATTCGTGATCACCAGCCTGCACGCGCAGCACGGAGGGCACTGACATGCTTTCCAAAATCATCGAATGGTCGGCGCGCAACCGCTTCCTGGTGCTGCTCGCCACCCTGTTCATCACGCTCGCCGGCATCTATGCCGTGGTCAAAACCCCGCTGGATGCGCTGCCCGACCTGTCCGACGTGCAGGTGATCGTCTATACCGAATACCCCGGACAGGCACCGCAAGTGGTGGAAGACCAGGTGACCTACCCGCTCACCACCGCGATGCTGTCCGTACCGAAATCGAAAGTGGTGCGCGGCTTCTCGTTCTTCGGCGCCTCCTTTGTGTATGTGATCTTCGAGGACGGCACCGACATCTACTGGGCGCGTTCGCGCGTGCTGGAATACCTGAACAGTATCGCGGGGCGCATGCCGGCCGGTGTCTCGCCGCAACTGGGGCCGGATGCGAGCGGCGTGGGCTGGGTGTACCAGTACGCCGTGCTCAGCGACAAACACAATCTCGCCGAACTGCGCACCATGCAGGACTGGTATCTGCGCTACCAGCTGACCAAGGCGCACGGCGTGGCCGAAGTCGCCTCCATCGGCGGCTTCGTTCAGCAATACCAGGTGACGGTCGACCCGGTGAAGCTGCGCGCCTACGGCATACCGCTGAGCAAGGTCGCGCAGGTCATACGCGACTCGAACCGCGATGTTGGCGGGCGCACCGTGGAGATGGCCGAGACCGAGTACATGGTTCGCGGCAAAGGTTACCTGCACGGCAAGAGCGATATCGAGAACCTGGTGGTGAACGCGTCGCGCGGCACACCGGTACTGCTGCGCGACATCGCGCATGTAGAGCTTGGCCCTGACGAGCGGCGCGGCATCGCTGAACTCAACGGCGAAGGCGAGGTGGTAGCCGGCATCGCCATGGCGCGCTATGGCGAGAACGCGCTGGAAGTGATCCGCAACATCAAGGAAAAGATCGCCGAGATCACGCCCGGCCTGCCGGAGGGCGTCAGCATCCGGGCGGTGTATGACCGCTCCGAGTTGATCCTGCGCGCCATCGCCACGCTCAAGCACACCC
>JAJXTT010000179.1 GCA_021783525.1 Pseudomonadota bacterium | reverse complement strand
AGGAGGATGAACGTTATGACCAGATGAAACTGGGCGTGTAGCCGCCTTGGGCGGTTCACGGTTTTATCGGCCCCTTTGAGGGGCTCACCCAATAAGCCTCCGGCTTTGCCGGAGGTCATTTAACTGGATGAGGAATGGGCTGCCGGATAAGCCGGCGGCCCTTTTCTTTTGGGCTCTTTGGCAAGACCGATCAATAAGACAAGGCCGGGACTTCCATTCTGAGTTCTTCAGTCAAATCTTTTCTGCCGGAATTCGCACAGGCTCTCGATGATGCACTCTCCGCATTTCGGCTTGCGCGCCACGCAAACATAGCGCCCATGCAGGATCAGCCAGTGGTGCGCGTCGTGCTTGAACTCATCCGGCACGAACTTCATCAGCTTCTTTTCGACTTCCGCCACGTCCTTGCCGGGAGCCAGGCCGGTGCGGTTGCTGATGCGGAAAATATGCGTATCCACGGCGATGGTCGGCTCGCCGAACGCGGTATTCAGGATCACGTTGGCAGTCTTGCGCCCCACACCGGGCAGGGCTTCCAGCGCCTCACGTATCTGAGGCACCCGGCCGTCATGCTGTTCCAGCAGGATGCGGCACATCTGGATGATATGTCTGCTTTTGGTCTGGTACAGGCCGATGCGCTGCACGTATTCGCGCAATCCGGCTTCTCCCAGGTCGAGTATCGACTGCGGCGTGTTGGCGACCGGGAACAGTTCGCGCGTGGCGAGATTGACGCTCTTGTCCGTGGCTTGTGCCGAGAGGATCACGGCAACCAGCAGTTCGAACGGCGTCGAATATTCGAGCTCGGTGGTGGGGTGCGGATTCGCCGCCTTCAGCCGGAGAAATATTTCGCGGCGCTTGGCAGCATTCATCCGTGCGCAGCGGGTGAACAACCGGCATCTATGGGCCCGGCTACAACGGGATTATTGCGCTTGCGCTGCGCGCGCAGGTTGAGCCAGTTCTTGCCGGCGATCAGGCAGCCCAGGCCGATGAAGGCGCCAGGGGGCAGGATCGCAAGCAGGAAGCCCTTGTAGTTGGGCAACACATGCAGCACCCAATCCCTGGCCCATTCGCCCAGCGCGAGGTCGATGCCGGAAAACAGCGTGCCCTTGCCCAGTATCTCGCGGAACGCGCCGAGTACGCCCAGCACCGCGGTCAATCCCAGGCCCATCGCAAAGCCGTCGAAGGCGGACGGGAGCATCGGGTTCTTCGAGGCGAATGCCTCCACCCGTGCCAGCACGATACAGTTGGTGACGATGAGCGGGATGAAGATGCCCAGCACCACGTACAAGCCGTACATGTAGGCATTCATCAGGTACTGCACCACGGTGACCAGCACCGCGATGATGAGTATGAACACCGGGATGCGGATCTCGTTCGGCACATAGCTGCGGATGGGCGCGATCGCGGCGCCGCTCAACGCCATCACGACCGCGGTGGCGAGGCCCAGGCTCACGCCGTTGACGACCGTACTGCTGACTGCCAGCAGCGGGCACATGCCGAGCAGCTGCACCACGCCGGTGTTCTGCTTCCACACGCCGTTATGGAGGATATCCTTGTATTCCTGAAGGTTCATTTGCTCTTCTCCTTCTTCGGCTCGCTCGCCGCAAACAATCTGTCGCGGTTCTCGCCGAAATAGATCAACGCCTTGTTGACAGCCTTGACCACCGCGCGCGGGGTGATGGTCGCACCTGCCATGTAGTCGAATTGGCCGCCGTCCTTCTTTACTTTCCAGTCTGCGTCTTTATACACCTCGCGCGATTTTCCGTCGAACCCCCTGATCCAGGGGCTTTTGGCCACGTCGATGTAGTCCCCCAGTCCCGGGGTTTCCTTGTGTGCGACCACTCGCACGCCGGCCAGTTCGCCGTTGGCCCGAACCGCCAGGATCAGCGATATCTTGCCGCTGTAACCATCCGGCGCGACGGCTTCCAGTACGACTGCGGAGGGTTCTCCGTGGAGGCGGGCGCGATAGGCCAGCGTAGCCTCGTCGTTGCCCAGCAACGGGTCGACCGGTACGGACAGCGTGTCCTGGATGATGTCGTTATCAAACAGTGTTGGAGGCACGATCTGCATGATCAGTTTCAGCTTCTCTCCTTCTTCGCTCTTCACGATCGCGTCATGCGTCATGAAGAACACCGAGGCCAGGATGGCCGTGCCGAGAACGGCAAAGAACACCAGATTGATGGCGGTTTGCAGGGTGGAACGGGCGATGCGCTTCATTTGCGTTCCCCCTTCTTGCCGAATACCCTGGGTTGCGTCCAGGCATCGATCAGCGGCACACAGATGTTCATCAGCAGCGTGGCAAAGGCCATGCCGTCCGGGAAGCCGCCGAATACGCGGATCAGGTAGGTGAGCAGGCCTGCACCGGCGGCAAAGATCAGTTTGCCTTTGGCGGTGGTCGGCGAGGTGACGGGGTCGGTCAGGATGAAGAACGCACCCAGCATTGCCGCGCCGGAGAACCAGTGGAACAGCGGCGTAACGTAATGCGCCGGGTCGATCAGGTGGAACACGCCCGCCGTGGCGAACAGGGAGGCGAGGAAGGCTGCCGGCAGATGCCAGGAAATGATGCGGATGGACAGCAGATAGATACCGCCGACCGCGAAACCGATCGCCACCATCTCGCTGCCTTTGCCCGCCAGGTAGCCATAGATCGGCATGTCGCGGATCTCATTCGCCGACAAACCGAGGTGCAATTGCGTCTTCAGCGTATCGAGCGGCGTCGCCATGGTCACCGCATCCAGCTTCAGGCCATCCGGCAGCACGCCATTGAAGATGTAATCCAGCTGTTCTCCGAACGGCAGCTCGATGCCGCCCATTCCGTGCGGCGTGATCCAGTGCGTCATGTGCACGGGGAAGGAGATGATGAGCACGGCGTAGCCGATCATCGCCGGATTGAACGGGTTGTTGCCCAGGCCGCCATACAGGTGCTTGGAGATGGCGATGGCAAAGGCGGTGCCGACCACCACCAGCCACCAGGGCGCGAGTGCAGGGATGGATAGCGCCAGCAACCACGCGGTGAGCAGGGCGCTGTTGTCGGACAGGAATGGTCTGAGCGGACGCTGGCGCAGCTTGAGCATGATCGCTTCGGTCGCCAGTGCGGTGACGGAGGCCAGTGCGATCGATACCAGGATCGCGGGGCCGAAATACCAGACATACAGCGCGATGCCGGGAATCAGCGCGAGCAGCACACGCAACATGATCTGGCTGACGCTGCTGGGCTGGGTGATGAAGGGGGAACTCCACATGATTGTCGGCTATCCTTGATTGGATTTCGGGGGTTCGTCGTCCGCGCCGGCATGCGCGGCCATTTCGCGGATCTTGGCGCGGCGTGCCTCGATCTCGGCGATCTCGGCCTGTTGCTGCGGCGTCAGTGTGTTGATGTTCTTCGGCTGTGCGGTGGCGGCCTGCGCCTTGGCGCGGGCCACGGCGGCATCGATACGCATCTGCAGGGTATCTTCCGGATCGGCGGCGGCATTGACCAGCGCCGGTTCCGGATTCACGACGGGAGCGGGGCTCGCCGCTTTTGCCGCGAGCGCGGCCTTTTCCTTCTGGGCGAGGCGCTCGGCTTTCTCCTGCTTCTCGCGCTCGATGCGCATCAGGCGATACTCGTGCCGTTCGCGTGCGAGATCGGCCGCCTGAGCTTCGCGCTCGCGCTGCCATATCTCGCTTTTTGCGAAACGGTAATACTGGACCAGCGGTATCTGGCTGGGGCAGACGTAGGCGCAGGCGCCGCATTCGATGCAGTCGAACAAGTGGAATTCCTGCGTCTTGCCGAAATCCTTGGCCCTGGCATACCAGTAGAGATCCTGCGGTTGCAGCTCGGCCGGGCACACGTCGGCGCAGCGCGTGCAGCGGATGCAGGGCAGGGCGGGCGGCGGCGGCGGGAACAGCTTGGGCGATGACTCGATGATGCAGTTGGTCGCCTTGGTCACGCCGACCGAGCCGGACGGCAGGTCCACACCCATCATCGGGCCGCCCATGATGTGGCGGTCGGTATCGGGCTTGCTGCCCGCCAGTGCGACCAGTTCGTCCACCGGGGTGCCCAGCAGCACTTCAAAATTCTGCGCACGCTCGACGTTGCCGGTCACGGTCACGATACGCGACAGCAGCGGCTCCCCGAACGTGATCGCACGCCAGACACAGTAGGCTGTGGCGACATTGAAGCATTGCACGCCCATTTCGGTGGAGCGCACGCCGGCGGCGACCTCGATGCCGGTGAGCACACGGATCAGCTGCTTGGCCCCGCCGCCGGGATACAGCGTGGGCACGGCGATCACTTCCATGTGTGCATGATTGTCGTCCAGCACGGCCTGCTGCATTGAGGCGATGGCTTCCGGCTTGTTGTCTTCGATGCCGACCAGCACTTCTTCCGCATACAGCAGTTCGCGCAACACTTCGGCACCGCGCAGGATGTCTCCGGCGCGTTCGCGCATCAGCATGTCGTCGCAGGTGATGTAAGGCTCGCACTCGGCGCCGTTGAGCACCAGCGTCTTGATCTTGTGCTTGTGGGAATACGACTTCATGTCGCTGGGGAACAC
>JAJXTT010000178.1 GCA_021783525.1 Pseudomonadota bacterium | reverse complement strand
GCGCCAGATACAGCACCAGCTCATCCACCAACCGGGCCTTGATCAGTCCGCCGTTCAAGGTGCGCCCCGCCTCCACCAGCACTTCATTGATACCGCGCCTGCCGAGATCGCGCATCATGCCGGCCAGATCCACTTTGCCACCTGCATCGGCCACCGTCACCACTTCCGCGCCGCATGCGCTCAGGGACTGTTGTTTATCCGCATCCGTGCAGGCGGTAAAGACCAGGATCGGCCCGTCCTGCACTATCCGTGCGCGGGGAGAAATCCGCAGCCCGCTGTCCACCACCACGCGCAAGGGCTGGCGTTGTGCTGCCGGCTCCCTGACGTTGAGCCGGGGATCGTCCGCCAGCACTGTGCCGATACCGGTCAGCATGGCACAGGAGCGGGCACGCCAGCGCTGCACATCATGCCGCGCGTACTCGCCGGTGATCCATTTACTGCTGCCGTTCGCCAGCGCGGTCCGGCCGTCCAGGCTCGCGGCGATCTTGCTGCGCACCCAGGGCGTACCGCGTGTCATGCGCGAAAAGAAACCGATGTTCAGTTCTCGCGCGGCGGCTTCCATCACGCCGCACTCGACATCGATCCCTGCCGCACGCAGGCGGGCGAGGCCTTGCCCGGCCACGAGAGGGTTCGGGTCCTGCGTCGCCACCACCACGCGCTTCACTCGCGCCGAGACAAGCGCGTCGGCGCAAGGAGGCGTACGCCCGTGGTGGCTGCACGGCTCCAGTGTGACGTAAGCGGTTGCACCGCGTGCCGCGCTGCCGGCCGCACGCAAGGCATGGACTTCGGCATGCGGCTCGCCTGCCCGCTCGTGCCAGCCTTCACCGACTGCTTTGCCGTCTCGCACCAGCACGCAACCAACGCGCGGATTCGGGCTGGTCGTCCACAACCCCCGCTCTGCGAGATGCAGCGCCCGAGCCATCCACTGACTGTCGGCAGCGTTCATTTCTTGTCGTTCTGGCGGCGCCGGGTATTCTTGACCGCATCGATCGCGTCTGAAAAATCGCCGACATCCTGAAAACTCTTGTAGACGGAGGCGAAACGGATGTAGGCGACCTTGTCGAGTTTCAACAATTCCTTCATCACCATTTCGCCGATCTGGCGCGAACCGATCTCGCGTTCGCCGATGGCAAATACCTTTTGCGTGACATTGTCGATCGCGGCATCGACCAATTCAGTGGGAACCGGGCGCTTGTGCAATGCCCGGGTGAAGCTGGTGCGCAGCTTTTCTTCGTCGAACTCACTGCGCATGCCGTTCTGCTTGACCACCTGTGGCATGCGCAGCTCCACCGTCTCGTACGTGGTAAAACGCTTGTCGCACGACAGGCAGCGACGGCGACGGCGGATGCTGTCGCCTTCCTCGCTTTCACGCGTGTCCACCACTTGGGTGGAGGGATGTTTGCAGAAGGGGCACTTCATAGGATACGGGATACGGAATACAGGATACAGGCGGAGCCCTCGGCCCCCGAATCCTGTATCCCGTATCCTGAATCCAGCTTAGCCATACACCGGGAACTGCGCGGTCAGTTTCTTCACTTCGCCGACGACGCGTGCGATCACCGCGTCGTCGTTCGGCGCATCCAGCACGTCGGCGATCAGGTGCGCCAGTTTCTCGGCTTCCAGTTCCTTGAAGCCGCGCGTGGTCATGGCGGGCGAACCGATGCGGATGCCGGAAGTGACAAAGGGCTTTTCCGGGTCGTTCGGGATGGCGTTCTTGTTCACCGTGATGTGCGCACGGCCCAGCGCTGCTTCGGCGTCCTTGCCGGTCAGCTTCTTGGCGCGCAGGTCGACCAGAAACACATGACTGTCGGTGCGGCCAGACACGATGCGCGCACCGCGCTCGGTCAGCACCTTCGACATCACGCGTGCGTTGTCGATCACTTGCTTCTGGTATTCCCTGAACTCCTTGCTTGCCGCTTCCCTGAACGCGACCGCCTTGGCTGCAATGACGTGCATCAGCGGCCCGCCTTGCAGTTGCGGGAAGATGGCGGAGTTGAGTGCCTTCTCATGTTCTGCCTTGGCCAGGATCAGGCCGCCGCGCGGACCGCGCAGCGTCTTGTGGGTAGTGGTGGTAACGAAATCGGCGATGCCGACCGGGCTGGGGTAGTACCCCGCGGCGACCAGACCGGCATAATGCGCCATGTCCACGAACAGGTAAGCGCCCACGCTGTCGGCAATGGCGCGAAAACGTTTCCAGTCGATGACCAGCGAATAGGCGGATGCGCCAGCCACGATCATCTTCGGCTTGTGCTCGTTGGCCAGCTTCTGCACCTGGTCGTAGTCGATCTCTTCCTTGTCGTTCAGCCCGTACTGGATGGCGTTGTACAGTTTGCCGCTGATGTTCACCGAGGCGCCATGTGTCAGGTGGCCGCCATGCGCCAGGCTCATGCCCAGGATGGTATCGCCGGGCTTGAGTACCGAAACGTACACCCCCTGGTTCGCCTGCGAGCCGGAATGCGGCTGCACGTTGGCGTACTCGGCGCCAAACAGCGCCTTGGCGCGGTCGATGGCCAGTTGCTCCGCCACGTCGACATATTCGCAGCCACCGTAGTAGCGCTTGCCGGGATACCCTTCGGCATACTTGTTGGTCAGCTGGCTGCCCTGCGCCTCCATCACCGCCGGGCTGGTGTAGTTTTCCGAGGCGATCAGTTCGATATGATCCTCTTGACGGCGGTTTTCGTTCTGAATCGCGGCCCACAGTTCGGGGTCGGTCGCTGCGATGGTGTTTTTGCTGGAGAACATGTCGATTTTCCGTATTTAAGGTTAGAAACTGGGAAGTCGCCGATTCTACCATGCCGGAATGGCCCCCTGACAGACGGCCTCCGGACGTCTCAACTGTTTCCGCCTGTTCTGAAGCCAAAAATAAAGACCATCATCCGGCGCGGCCTCCAAAGAAGCAATTTTTCGCTTTGAAAATTGATCCGGGCAAGCATGGAATGTCACCTGAATACCGAACAAGGGAATATGCCCGGAACATAATCCTCGTGACAAATCGATGATTCTCTAATTTTGCGCAGGCGGTACAGCACCTTCCGGGACAGGCTTGCGTTCGTGCGTCGTACCGATAAACATGTACATCGCGGGGACCAGAAACAGCGTAAATATGGTACCGATGCCGAGTCCCGCAAAAATAACGAGGCCCATATCATGACGACCAGCTGCACCGGCGCCGGAAGCCCAGACTAACGGCACGACACCCAGCACCATCGCTGCAGTCGTCATCAGGATCGGCCGCAAACGGACACCGGCCGCTTCCAGGATAGCTTCTCGCTTACTGCGCCCCTTGCGCTGCAGCTCGTTCGCAAACTGGACGATCAGTATCCCGTGCTTGCTGATGAGGCCCAGGAGCGTGACGAGTCCAACCTGGGTATACACGTTGATCGAGGCAAAACCGGTCGTAATGAACGCCAGGGCGCCGAACAATGCGGGGGGAACCGAGAAGAGGATGACAACGGGATCTCGAAAGCTCTCGAACTGGAACGCGAGGGCAAGATACACGATCAGAATTGAGAACATCAGGAGTCCGAAGAACCCCCCCGATTCCTGTACAAACTGACGCGATTCGCCCGAATAATCAGCGGAATATCCGGAGGGCGCAACCCTGGAGAGGATGGTTTGCAGTGTTGCGAGAATTTCTCCTTGGGATTTTCCGCTCACCCCGGCAATCGTGGCAGAGTTGAGCTGCTGGAAGTGGTTGATCGACTCGGGAGCGACGGACGTTTCAAGGTGCGCCACCGTTCTGGCCGGAATCATGACGCCTGAAGGGGTGCGGATGTAGTTGTTGAGAACTTGTTCCGGATTGAGCCGGTCTATCTGAAGTACCTGCGGAATGACCTTGTATGACCGTCCGGCGATGGAAAAGTAATTTACGTAGTTGCCCCCCATGGCTGCTGACAAGGCCGATCCCACATCGGCTTCGGTCATACCCAGCGCAGCAATCTTCTTACGGTCAACAACCACTTTCGCTTGAGGCTTGTCCAGCTTCAAATCCATATCCGCAAACCAGAACAGCTGTTCTTTTTGAGCCTCTTCAAGTACCGCCTTTGCCACTTCATTCAGGTTTTCCATGGGTTCAGTTGTGGTTATCACAAACTGCACTGGCAGACCTTGGGATCCGGGCAACGAGGGCAGCGGGAAAGCGGCCACAAGCCCCCCCGCGATTTGATTCCATTTTTGCTGCAAGTCCATGACCAGATCTGCCTGCGAACGGCTGCGCTGATCCCAGGTTTTCAGCAGCACGCCGCCGAGACCCTTGTTCTGGCTGGGAACGCCGGTGAGCTGGAACATCTGGCTGAACTCTGGCTCCTGCTGCGCAATCTTGAATACCTGGTCTGCATATACGTCCATTTGCTGCGGGGAAGCATTGGGTGCCCCGGTAATCTGCATGAATACCAACCCCTGGTCCTCCGTGGGAGACAGCTCGCTTTTTGCCGTCATGCCGCTGGCTCCCACCAGAAAGAACAGAACAAATCCGAAAATAACGAGTACAGGCCAGATGTCGAGAGCTGCGGAAAGCACACGCTGGTACCACTG
>JAJXTT010000005.1 GCA_021783525.1 Pseudomonadota bacterium | reverse complement strand
CTGGGTCAGTTTTGCGGAAGCCCGGGCATGCAGCCCCAGCTTGTTAATAATTAGCGCATCTTGTTGCAACATCGCTGCCTTCCGAATCAATAGAAACGATACATTCCTTGCCGCCTTCCAGAGCGCGCTTCACCTGCTCGTCCAGCGACTTGTTGCAATTGCATGCCACGCGCAGAAGCATCGGCAGGTTCACACCCGCCACGCCTTCGATGCGGCCTGGCTGGCACACCCGCCGCGCGATATTGCAAGGCGTGGCGCCGTACACGTCCGACAGCAGCAGAACGCCCTGCCCCTCGTCGAGTTCGGCGATCAGCGCGCGCGCTTCCTCTTCCTTAAGGAGCGGATCGTCCTGTGCCAGAACGGACAGCGCTTTGACATGTGCGGGCGCGTTACCCATGACGTGCCGTAAACAGTCGATCAGACTTTCGCCCAGACCGTTATGCGTGATAAGCAGGATACCGACCAATCAATACACTCCCATTAAACGTCCCAGAAGCGCGCCGATCACCAGCAGCACGATCCATCCGTAGCGCAACAGCCAGCGCAGTGTGCCGGCAGTTTCGGCGTCGCTCCTGTTCTCCTCATCCACGATCGCGCGTATCGCTTTCAGTGCGCGCTGCCCGGTTGTGCGCCGGATATTCTGCTGCAACGGATCGCTGGCGGTCATGGCACAACTTCCCTGAGCGTGGATTCATCCGTGAATTTTAGCCGTTTCTGCATCGCAGCGGTAAGATGCACCACACCCCCGGCATCGACCAGCAAGGCCTCGTCCAGCTGCATTTTTCTGGCATAGCCTGCCCATCCCTGAACGCCGGAAACGAACAACGGCTTGGATGAGGCGTCGGACAACAGGCCGGCATGCTCACCGTGCGTGAGAATGGTGACCGCTTCCACACCTTGCACCGGGTGTCCGTTGCGCGGATCGATCAGATGGCAATAGCGCTTGCCGTCCAGCTCGAAATAGCGCTGGTAGTCGCCCGAAGTGCCTATAGCCTCGCCGTCATGCAACTCCAGCGTGGCCAGCGGCCCCGGTTTGCGCGGATGCTGGATGCCGACGCGCCATGCGCGCGAACCGTGCATCCCCAGCGCCATGACATTGCCGCCGATGTTGATGAGTGCATTGTGTATGCCCTGCTGCTTCAGGATCGCGGCGGCGCGATCCAGCGCGTAACCCTTGGCGTACCCGCCAAGATCGATCTTCACCGATCTGTTCCTGCTCTTCACATTTTCAGAGTCGATCACCAGATCACTCATCTGCGGATTCGCCTTGACCAGCGCGGCGATCTTCTTTTCGTCCGGCAACACTGCCTTGAAATCGTCCGCCTGAAATCCCCAGGCCTGGATCAGACCGCCGATGGCCGGGTTGAACAGTCCGTCGGACTGGGCGGAAACCCGCGCGGCGTCCTTCAGCATCATGGCCAGTTCCGGAGAGACTTGCCTCCCTTTGCCTTGCGCGATGGCTGCGTTCAGGTCGCTCAACTCGGAGGGCTTCCATGCGTGCAGCATGTCGTGCAGGCGCTGAAACTCCCTCATCACGAGAACGACCGCCTGCCGCGCCTTCGCTTCGTCCTCGCCGTAGATGGTGACGTCCACCTGCGTGCCGAAAACGTAAGCCTGTTCCTGGTAGAGCGGCTCCTTGCCGCAAGCAGCAAGTTGCAGCGCCAGCAGCAACAGGACGAGACGCGAAAGAAAAGTCATTGCTGCATTTCAGCCAACTCCACCGCCGCGGCCAGCATCGCCAATCTTCCGACCACGCCGTAGGCATAGAATCGGTTGGGCGTATCGTCGGGCGCGCAATCGGGATTGGGAAAGGCACAGCAGGATTCAAACGCCAAAGGAGAAAAGCTCATGCCCGGCGCATTCAGGTTCTCGTCCACACCGCGGCTGGTGTGCACGCGATAGAAGCCGCCAACCACGAAGTGGTCGATCATGTAGATCACGGGTTCCGCCACCGCGCCATCAATGTCCTCGAAGGTGTAGACGCCTTCCTGTATCAGCACATCGGAGACCTGCATCCCCTCCTTCACCACTGCCATCTTGTTGCGCTGCTTGCGGTTCAGGTCGCGTACTTCGCTCGCATCCTTTACCGTCATGATGCCCATGCCGTATGTTCCCGCGTCGGCCTTGACGATCACGAAAGGATCTTCTTTCACGCCATACTCGGCATATTTGGCACGGATTTGCTGCAGCACCGTATCTACCTGCGCGGCGAGGCACTCCTCACCCGTGCGCGCATGGAAATCAACCTCGCCGCATACTGCGAAATAGGGATCGATGAGCCACGGGTCGATCTCGAGCAGTTTGGCGAATTCTTCGGCCACCCTGCTGTATGCGCCGAAGTGCTTCGATTTCCGTCGTGTCGTCCAGCCCGCTTCCAGCGGTGGCATGACGTTCTGCTCAAGATTCTTCAGGATATCCGGCACGCCTGCCGAAAGATCATTGTTCAGCAACACCACGCAGGGATCGAAGCCGTCCGCCATGCCCAGGCGGTTGCCTTTGCGCTGGATCGGCTCCAGCGTCAGCGAGCCGCCGTTGGGCAGCTGCATCGGGGTCGGCTGGGTGACCTCCGGCAGCAGGCTGCCGATGCGGACTTTCAAGCCGGCCTGGCGCAATATCTGGGTCAGCTGCGCCACATTCTGCAGATAGTACTGGTTGCGGGTATGATTTTCCGGGATGACCAACACCCCGCGCGCCTCCGGGCAGATCTTCTCGATCGCACTCTGCGCGGCATGGACGCACAATGGCCAGAAATCAGGATTCAGGTTGTTGAAGCCCCCGGGGAACAGGTTGGTATCGACCGGAGCGAGCTTGAATCCGCTGTTGCGCAGATCGACCGACGTGTAGAACGGGATCGTATGTTCCAGCCATTGGGTGCGGAACCAGCGCTCTATGGCGGGCTGTTCACTCAGGAAGCGCCGCTCCAGATCGAGCAACGGGCCTTTCAATGCGGTGGTGAGATGCGGGACCATGTGTCTGCCTGGGAAAACAAGGCTGACATTCTAGCCGATTGGCGCGGTCTCATGCGCGGGCGGAGTAATGCCGTAATTGAGGAGAGGATTTGCCGCCGGATCAACCCCGGAGCTGTTCGAGCAATTCACGGCCTTCTTTCCACTCGCCAAGCCCGCTCGCCGCATTGATATGCCCGCGATCGCCGATGTGCACAACACGACTGCCCCAGGCGCGGGCCAGACGTTCCGCATGCCCGGCAGAACCGTATGGATCGTCTGCGCTGATCACTACCGTGCTGGGAAAAGGAAATGGCTGCATCGGCGTGAGCGAATATCCCGTCACATCCGGCGGGCAGTTTGGCCCGTTCGGATCGGGTACCGCCACCAGCAAAGCCCCTGCCGCAGGCGAATGCGGCCCGGATGCCCAATGCGCGATGGTCAGACAGCCGAGGCTATGCGCCAGCAGAACGACCCGGGGCCCCGCCTGTTTCACCGCCGCCTCCAGCGTTGCCACCCATTCTTCACAAACCGGCTTGTCCCAGTCGCGCTGGTGCACGCGCACAAAGTCGGGATGCGCCTGCTCCCACAGGGATTGCCAATGTTGCGGGCCGGAATTGCCGATGCCGGGAAGGATGAGGACGGGTGCAGGCATATTCAGACTCCTATCCGGTCAAACGGGCAACCTGCCGCGCAACTCGTCGCGGTCGAACCACCACTTGCCACCCACGATGGCGTCGACCTCGCGCGACAAGCGCGGCAGAAACACGTGCGGATCGCGCAACTCCAGCCTGTCCAGCCAGCGGTTCATCGCATCCTGGTCCCGCACGTTGCTGTGGCGCTTGGCCACCATCGAGATAAGGTTATCGACGAGGAAGCACTGGCTTTCATGCGTGGCATCCTCAGCGCGCAGGTCGACCACGTAGCGCGCCGCGATCGCGGCCAACGCGCCGACGTCTGACGCGTCGGGCGTCTCCTCCACCAGATGGATCAGCATCGCCACCGTCACGTCCGGATCGACCGGAAAGGTAATTGCCAGCCAGATGCCCATGCCCAGCACCGCCATGGAGTCCTCCCGCCCGGCCTGGAACAGCGCGTCGCACGCCTCCACCGCATCCTGCCAGGATTCCTGCTGCACGGAGGTCCGGAATGCCTCGCGCGCGATGTCCCACGCTTCTTTCCTGCGACCCAGCGCATTCAGGAGTTCGGCGATATCCATTTGCAGTCGTGCGCGCTGCAATGAAGTTGTGTCTGTTATCGCGCTGAGCTCCTGGAGCTTTTCGGCGAGACGCCGCTTCAGGTCGGCTTGTTCTGTCGCGGACAGACCATCATCAGCGTGTTTGATCAACGGGGTGATGCCAGGGATATTTTCGCTCATGTGCTTGTCAGTAAGGGATTTCAGCCAGGCCGCAGTTTAAATCAAGGAGTAGTCAAATCCGAACCCTCTATTTACCTGATTGATTGTGATGCCCTGTGAGCCCCTTTGACGATTGCCCCGCCTAGCGTATCGCTCTGCCAGTCAGCTGTCAGAGATTGATTTTGAAATATTCCAGGCACTCTGCTTCGTCCAGCGCCGGGCTGTGGAAATGCCCCTGGAAACAGTCGCAGCCGAGGTCGCCCAGAAGGTCCCTTTGGGCTTTGGTCTCGACAAACTCGGCAATCACATCGATGTCCTGGGCTCGCCCCAGCGCGGCGATCGTGCGGATGATGTCGGCACTGGCCGTATTGCTCAGGATATCGCGGGTCAACGAGCCGTCGATCTTGATGGCATGGACGCGGAAGCGTCTCAGATGAAGCAGCGACGTGTAGCCCATGCCGAAATCGTCCATTGCCAGCCGTATGCCCAGTTGCGACAGATCGCGCAGGGCGGCGTCTACAACAAGAGTGTCGGGAATGTGCAGCGATTCGGTGATTTCAAGTTCGATTTCATTGGGTCTCAGTCCATGCTTTTTCAGAATGCCCGCCAGTCGCGAAACAAATGCATGGTCAGTCAGTTGTCGTGGCGATACATTGACGGCCATGTTTATCCGATTGAAACCTTGCATGTTCCAGCGCGCCTTGCAAGCGCATGCGTGTTCGAGCACCCAGCTCCCCAACGCATGAATGTCGCCGCTGTCTTCCGCCAGCGAGATGGCCACGGCGGGCGATAGATTGCCATAGCGGCGATGGGGCCAGCGGAGCAGGGCTTCTACGCCGACAACCCGTCCATCCAGTGCATGCTTCGGTTGGTACGCCAGCTTCAGCACGTTGGCGGCCATATCTCTCCGCAAATCCGATAGCAGTCCGCGCGCCATCAGACCAATCTGGTCTTGCTGCCTCACGACAGGAAGTCTTGTCCGTCCTTCGTACAAGATAGCGTCCATCGTCTCGGCGAGTATGCGGGACTGTTCGCGGATACGCACGGCCTCGGCTTTTTTGACGAACGGCAGGTAGAGTGCGGTGCTCAGGCATATCTCGACGACTTGGAATGCAGCACCATGCCAGGATCCGGTCAGCATCCATCCCGAAATGACCGGGGGGGTGGTCCAGGGAATAGTCACGTTCCGAAATTGCATGAGGCCGAGATCGACGCCGGCCAGAGTCAACAGGTTCAACAACAGCGGTACTGCAATAAAGGGAATCAGGTAAATCGGATTCAGAACAATTGGCAGGCCGTAGAGTATCGTTTCATTGATATTGAAAATCCCGGGCAGGATGGACAACTGGGCGACCTTGCGCGCCGAGCCCTCTCGGGCTGCGATGGCGATGGCCAACAACAGGCCGATGGTGGCGCCGGAGCCGCCAATCAAGACGAAAGCATCGAACATCGGGCGCCAGGCGAGATTGCCGTCATACGGCGCACCCCGCGGCGAAAATAGCGAATTGGCGTAGGTGTCGAGAAAGTGACCGCCATGGCTGCCGATAAACCAGACGATCTGGTTGATCAGCACGGCAACGCTGCTTAGCCACCCGGCGCCACCACCGTGGCTTTGCGCCATTTCGATCAGGTTTAGCCATGGACTTGCCACGATAGTCGGCAGCATCGCGAGCACATAGGCTGCCACTGCGACAGCCGCCCCGATCGCGATCATCGGTGTAGTCAACCTGATGGCATGATAAAAAATGGCGTCGGTATCATAGGGCATGCGCACCGGACTCAACCATCGGGTCCCTGCCGCCCAGCGCAATGCCTCTGCGGAAAATATGCCTAAACCGATGGCGATAAGAATGGAGTCGTGACCCAGGCTGTGCGTGGTGAGCGGACCCCGTGTTGCGGCCAGAATCATGAAGTTGGTCAGGCCGGAGATGGCCACCATAACGTGCGGGAGCTCTTCGCTGCCCGTGCGTCTTAAGCTATGGGCAACATAAACGGAAAGCACCGCGCACAGCATTGCGCCAAACATACCGTGCGTTGCATCGACGATCAACTGCAGGTGTGTCTGCCAGGCTGCCCCCCAGTACCCGGTCATCATCGACTGGTACGCAGGCAACGGAAAGTCCTTGAAGAGCACCGCGGCAACGCCAAAAAAGGTAACCGGAAGCAAGGTGATGAAGCAATCCCTGATTGCGATCATCCACAAATGCACGCGCTTGAGTAATCCCACACAATCTCCCGATCCACACTATGCAGCCGTCGCCTGGCAGGGCGTGAATTTCGGCTCCGGCCAGCGGTAAGCGCAGGCGTCTTCGGACGCACGGCACGGCGCGGAGAATACTCCATGCATTCCGTGACCTCAATCGGCGGTCGTGGTGGCTGTTACTTCGAGGGCAGATGCTGCACGCAGCTGAACGAATTGGTGGAGTCACGCGTGGCTTCGCTTGCCGCTTTCGTTCCTTGCAAAAACTATTGTGATGCTTAACGCTTGGGTATCGCGTTGCTCAACCCATCCTACGCTGGCTAGCCGAACTCCACAGCCGAGGTTTTTGTAGGGTGGGCAATTATGCCCACGCGGTAGATGTGTGAGATCGATTTACCGCGTGGGCACAAATACGTGCCCACCCTACCCGGCTTGGGCGGAAGGTTGGGGGTCACCGCGACATCCACGACCCACCGCTGCGGTCTATATTTACTGGCGGCGCTTCTCGCACGGCAATGTTGGAATTGCACTCAGGGCAATGAAGAAGGCGACCTTTAGGTTGTAGTATGGTCCTCTTTTTCTTATCCACGCAGGCTGTACAAAGATAGTGCATCGGCTCGCCGTTCTCCATTCCTGGCTTCAACGCGTAGGCGAGTGCTCCCGTTGGGAGCTGAAATAGCGCATAGCGTCGAATTTGACTCTTCCAGTCTTCGATCTCTGCTATTTGCTTTTCAAGTTCGCGCACCCGCTCGGCGAGCGCCGCCTGCTTCTCCTGGCTCGACAACGCAGAAGCGATGGCGTCCGTGAGCTTTATCTGAACGGCGGTGACCGCGGTAAGAAGCTCGCTGTAATTGGAAAGCCCGTGGGCGGCCTTCACGAGTTCAATGACGGTCTTAGTACTCTGGATAGCAGCGGTGATTTCGGAGTACATATCAAGACCTCCAACTCAAATTAGAAAATAATTCATTGCGACTAAATAGGGACAGACCACGTTTTATTTTCCTTAATCTCCTCATGTACCCACAGCGGATCAAGATCAGCCCCATTCGGCCAAGTGAGCGCACCTAGCTCGATTCGGACTTGCTGAAACAACTGAGCATCTTTGAGTGCAGCGAAAATGCCTGCATTGGCACTATTCACCAGTGCCGACATATCGACGATACCGCTCGTGCCGTCGTTGCAGGTAATTGAAAGCCGATAGCCCTGTTGCACGTTGACTGTACGCACACGCCAAGATGCGGCTGCGATTACTCCAGCGGGGCGATGTTCTTGGGTAACTGTTTCGATTGGCATAAGTTCCAGTCCTCCATCAATTCGGTGCGATGTTGTGCTGCCCATTCGAGTACGAGTGCCTGAGCGCGTCTCGGCAGGTTACCTCTGATGATTTCCAATGTGCGAATGTCGATCAAGGCTTCATACTCGCCATACATGGCATGAAAGTGAGGCGGTGCATGCTCACGCCAGAACATCTGGATGATGATTCCGAAGAACTGGCTGATGGTTGGCATGTGTTACCTCCTTGTTGCTAGTTTACCAGTAACCCCATCCTTCGACAGTTTGTAGGATGGGCAATTATGCCCACGCGGTAGATGCGCGAGGTTGATTTACCACTTGGGCACAAAGGCGTGCCCACCTTACCCGACTACCCTTCTTCCCCGGCATAAACCCAAAGGTCAGCCTCCCTCCCGTCAGTGGTAGAATGCGCGCCTTCGAAAATAAGGCAGTCCCATGTTATCCACAGCAAATATCACCATGCAGTTCGGCGCCAAGCCGTTGTTCGAGAACGTCTCCGTCAAGTTCGGCGACGGCAACCGCTACGGCCTGATCGGCGCCAACGGTTGCGGCAAATCCACGTTCATGAAGATCCTGGGCGGCGACCTGGAGCAAAGCTCCGGCGAAGTCATGCTGGACAAGAACGAACGTCTCGGCAAGCTGCGCCAGGACCAGTTCGCTTACGAGGACAAGCGGGTGCTGGATGTGGTGATGATGGGCCACACCGAGATGTGGGAGGCGATGAGCGAGCGCGATGCAATCTACGCCAACCCGGATGCGAGCGAAGAAGACTACATGCGCGCCGCCGACCTGGAAGCGACCTTTGCCGAATACGACGGTTACACCGCCGAAGCGCGTGCAGGTGAATTGCTGCTGGGTCTGGGCATCGCCATCGAATTGCACCAGGGCAACATGAGCGCAGTGGCGCCCGGCTTCAAGCTGCGCGTGCTGCTGGCGCAGGCGCTTTTCTCCAATCCGGATATCCTGCTGCTGGACGAACCCACCAACAACTTGGACATCAACACCATCCGCTGGCTGGAAGATATCCTCAATGCGCGCAATTCGACGATGGTGATCATCTCGCACGACCGCCACTTTTTGAACAGCGTGTGCACGCACATGGCCGACCTGGACTACGGCAAGATCACCGTGTACCCGGGCAACTACAACGATTACATGCTGGCTTCCACTCAGGCGCGCGAGCAGCAGTCGGCCGACAACGCGAAGGCCAAGGAGAAGGTCGCCGAGCTGAAAGCCTTCGTGGCGCGCTTCTCGGCCAATGCCTCCAAGGCCAAGCAGGCCACGTCGCGCGCACGGCAGATCGACAAGATCAAGATCGAGGACATCAAGCCTTCCAGCCGCCAATATCCGTTCATCCGCTTCGAATACGACGAGCGCGACAAGCTGCACCGCGTCGCGGTGGAAGTGGAGAAGATGGCGAAGGGCTACGACCGCATGCTGTTCTCCAACGTGAACTTCCGCATCGACGCGGGAGAGAAGGTCGCCATCATCGGCCCGAACGGTATCGGCAAGACCACCCTGTTGCGCTGCCTTGCGGGCGATCTCACGCCGGACACCGGTACGATCAAGTGGGCGGAAAAGGCCAAGCTCGGTTACTACGCGCAGGATCACGCCGCCGATTTCGCCGAGCCCAAATCGATGATGGAATGGATGACCGACTGGCGCGGTCCGCACGACGACGACCAGGTGGTGCGCGGTACGCTGGGCCGCTTGCTGTTCTCCGGCGACGACGTGAAGAAGATGGTGAAGGTACTGTCCGGCGGCGAGAAAGGCCGCATGCTGTTCGGCAAGCTGATGCTGGCCAAACCCAACGTGCTGCTGATGGACGAGCCGACCAACCACATGGACATGGAAGCCATCGAATCGCTCAACACGGCGCTCGACCTGTTCAAGGGCACACTGATCTTCGTCAGCCATGACCGCGAATTCGTGAGTTCGCTGGCCACGCGCATCATCGAGATCTCGGCCAAGGGCGTGAACGATTACCACGGCACGTACGAAGAATTCCTGCGCGACCAGATGGCGGAATAGCCGGCCATGCGACCTGCAGGAGCGATCGGTGTTTTCGATTCTGGTGTGGGCGGCTTGTCCGTGCTGCAGCACATACGCCAGACGCTTCCGCACGAACGCCTGATCTACGTGGCCGATTCCGGCCATGTCCCCTACGGCGACAAATCGCCCGCCTTCATCGAGACGCGTTCACTCGCCATCACGCGTTTCCTGGTCAGCCAGGGCGCCGAAGCCATCGTCATCGCCTGCAATACGGCTACCGCTGCTGCCGCACATACCCTGCGCGTCAAATTCAACAAGATGCCCATCCTCGCCATGGAGCCCGCGGTCAAGCCGGCCATTTCGGTGACGCAAAGCCGCGTGGTCGGCGTGCTGGCGACCGTGGGCACCCTGGAGAGCGCGCGCTTCGCGGCACTGCTGGAGAAATACGGCGGCTGGCGCGTCAAGATCGAGACGCAAGGCTGTCCCGGCCTGGTCGAGCAAGTCGAGCGGGGCGAATTGCACAGTGCCCGCACGCGCGAGCTGGTCGAACGCTATACCGCGCCGCTGCTCAGAAAAGGCGCGGACACCCTGATCCTGGGATGCACCCATTACCCGTTTCTCGCGCCGCTGATACGCGAGGTGGTGGGGGACAATATCACGCTGATCGACACGGGCGCGGCCGTGGCACGCCATCTGCAACATCGGGTGAAAGCCGAGTTGCCGCCGCGGGTCCACGGACAGTGCTCGGAAGAATTCTTTACCAGCGGCGACCCGGAGGCAGCTTCACGTATCATGTCGATGTTGTGGGGCAAAGAGGTGGTAGCCCAGCAATTACCGGATGAATCTCGTCACCATGAATAAGCTGTTCCTTGTCCTGTTTGCGCTGATGTCGTTCAGCGTGCACGCCGAGCCGCCCCCGGTCGAGATCCACGACCAGTTGGCGGCCCAAGCCGAACCCGGCAAGAAGATCGCCCTGACTCTGGACGCCTGCAGCGGCAAGTACGACGCGGATCTCATTGATTTCCTGATCCAGAACCGCATTTCCGCGACGATCTTTGCCACCAAGAAATGGCTGGACCGGAACCCGCAGGGCCTCGCGGTCATCAAGGCGCATCTTGACCTGTTCGACGTCGAGGACCATGGAGAAAGGCATATTCCCGCGGTCATCGGCAAGGACAGGACCGTCTACGGCATACCCGGCGAGCCCGACGTCGTTCACCTGCGGCGCGAAGTGGTGGAAGGAGCGCATGCCGTCGAGAAGGCCACGGGCGTGGCGCCCCACTGGTATAGAGCGGCGACTGGCGAATACGATGCCCAGTCGATCAGGGAAATCGACAAGCTGGGCTACAAGATCGCGGGTTTTTCCGTGAACGCCGACAACGGGGCTACGTTAAAGAAACTCACCATTGAAAAGCGGCTCAAGCAGGTAAAAGCTGGCGATGTCATCATCGCCCACATGAACAAGCCGCAATCCGATTCGGCCGAGGGTCTTGCTGTCGGCCTTGCCTATCTGCTCAAGTCAGGATTCGTCTTCGTCCGCCTGGACCAGGTCGACCTGAAGGAGATCCCCGAAAAGGCCCCGAAAAGAGTTGACGGCACGCAGGGACGCTAGCCGGTGCGGCGTCAGGCGTTCCGCAACAAGCTAGGGCTTCACCTGGCCAACTTCTTTCAGCAGTTGTGTCAGGTCGTTCGGGGTTTGCGCAACAGGGCGCGGTCCTTGAATCTTTTCTTGCGCCCAGTCCACCGCGTCTCCTGCCCCCCATGACACCAGCGAAGCAACCACAAAGACCAGCAATCCGCGCGTCATGCCCTTGGGCACGCCCTGTTCATTGAGGTAGCGGCGGATATACCAGGCGGCGATGAAGAATACGATCGTGGAAATGAGCAGGTTCCACATCGAGGGAAGTTCGAGCATATGTTTTTCTCCCGGTTGTGATATTGATGCGCCATTCGGAAACGTCGCCCGGATGCCGCCTGACGGATGTCAGTGTAGCTGCAGTACGCAAACGCCGTAAGACTCCGGATCCCGCCGATGATGCCTATCCGGGCTCATCCATACGCATGTCGCGAGTTTGCCGGTTTTATCCGTTAAAATCACCATGACACCAGACATGGAATATCCCGATGCCTTCCACTCGACGCTATACATTGACCATCTCCTGCCCGGACCGCGCGGGCATCATCGCCGCGGTGAGCGGCTTCATCGCCAAGCATGGCGGCTTCATCGTCGAAGCCAGCTATCACACTGAACAGGACGCGCAGCGATTCTTCATGCGGCAGGAGATACGCGCCGATTCCCTGCCGTTCGACGCCGACGAGTTCCGCCGCCGCTTCAGTCCGCTGGCGCAGGATTTCGGCATGGCCTGGCAGCTTTCCGATTCCGACTTGAAAAAGCGCCTCGTCATCCTGGTCAGCAAGCAGGACCATTGCCTGGATGACCTGCTGCACCGCTGGCGCAGCGGCGAATTGCAGGTGGAGATCCCCTGCGTGATCTCCAACCACGAGGACTTGCGCAGCTTCGTTGAATGGCACGGCATCCCCTACCATTTTGTGGATATGCAGGACAAGACGGCTGCCTTCGAAAGGATCGCTGCGCTGTTCGAGCAACACCAGGGCGACAGCATGGTGCTGGCGCGCTTCATGCAGATCCTGCCGCCGATGCTGTGCCAGCGTTTCAGCGGGCGCATCATCAACATCCATCACAGTTTCCTTCCTTCCTTCGTCGGCGCGAAGCCCTATCACCAGGCCTATCAGCGCGGCGTCAAACTCATCGGCGCGACCTGCCATTACGTCACCGACGAACTGGATGCAGGGCCGATCATCGAACAGGATACGGTACGCATTGACCATGGAGACACCGTGGATGATCTGGTGCGCTATGGGCGTGACATCGAGAAGACAGTATTATCGCGGGGCCTGCGTTACCATGTTGAAGACCGCGTGCTGGTATGCGGCAACAAGACCATCGTATTCCGTTAATGAATGCAGGATTTCCCCGCGATAACCTTTGGACAGGAGACACGACACATGAAAAGAACTTTGGGTTTTATCTTTGCGGCATTGCTGGCAGGCAACGCGATGGCGTTCGACCTGACCAGCCCCGATGTCAAGATGGGCCATCCGATGGGCGAAGAACAGGAATACAAGGGTTTCGGCTGCAAGGGCGGCAATCTTTCGCCGGAATTGAACTGGAAGGGCGCCCCCGCCGGCACGCTCAGTTATGCGGTGACTGTGTATGACCCCGATGCGCCCACGGGCAGCGGGTGGTGGCACTGGGTGGTGTATGACATCCCGGCATCGGCATCGGGATTGCCGGGCGGGGCAGTGGTCAAGGCAGCCTTGCCTGCCGGCGCCAAGCAGGGACGCAACGATTACGGCGATCGCAATTTCGGCGGCGCTTGCCCGCCGGCCGGCGACAAGCCGCATCATTACATCTTCACGGTCTACGCGCTGAAAGTCGCGAAGCTGGACGTACCTGAGGATGCGAGTCCCGCACTGATCGGTTTCATGCTGCATGCGAACAGGATAGGGCTCGCCAAGTTGACGGCAACCTACTCCAGATAACAACAGGCAGGACCAAAAGCAGGGCATCTCCGGATGCCCTGCTTTTTTTGCCCCGAATTTTCTGCAAACCGCGTCGCGCATGCCCTGACGGACCGCGAACACCGCGCCGGATATTTTCTGGATCAACGAATCCGCTTCAAGCAAGAGATCTGGTGCACAGGCTCACGGCGCGCACTGTTATTGGGCAGACAAATCTGAATGACGCCGATAAATGCCGTTTATCACTGGCGGACGTCGTGGCCCAAAGCTTGCTTTTAACGACATGTCGTCATCCAAGGTTAATGCATCATGTTGAAAAGCGAACACATGGAATTGTCTTCCTCCGAAAAGCGCTGGTTGCCGTGGCTTGGCAAGACCGGAAAACTCTCGATGCGCTGGGCGACGCTGATCAATCGCCGGCGCTATCCGATCCTGGAGCAGACTTTCGAAGGGATAGCGGCGACGCGCATCCAGACACTGACGGGCTGGGCGAACCACCAGTGGGTGCTGCTGGAAGGCATGGCTGCCGAAGTGATTCGCGAGCTGCCAGAACCGACCGTTACCTTGATGAAGAGCCTGGTTGCACGGTCTCCGGACTTCTCCGAAATCTTCGTCATCGATCGCGACGGCCGGGTAATAGCTTCCAGCCATCCTGCGCGAGTCGGCGCGTCTTTCCAGTTTCCCAACGTATTGCAGGTCGCAAGGAACCAGCGTTTCCTGCATGGACCTTATATCGACCAGGCAACCCAGGCCATCGGGCCTTCCAGTTCGAAATTCCACGATGCAGTGACGCTGATGTTCTATCTTCCGCTCCAGAGCGAAGGCAGGGATGTCGGCTGCCTGTGCGGTCGGGTGCCGAACGATGTGCTGGGAGACCTGATCCAGCGCGAGGCGGGTCACATTTTCGTCGATTCCGGGGACAATTACCTGTTCATGGTGAAGTCCGTTTTCGACCCCGCCATCCGGCCGGGAACCGCACTTTCGCGCTCGCGATTCGAGGACAATACGTTCAGCCTGGGAGAAAACCTGAAACAGGGCGTGCATACCGGTTTTGGCGTCGTCAGGATCAGGAATCACACCGAGTTCGAGCTGGTCTTCAACGACCCCGCGACCGGGAAGTTGCACCCCGGCGTCCGGGAAACCATCGCTCGCGGATCGAATCTGTTCGTGAAGTACCCTGGCTATCCGGACTACCGGCATATTCCCGTCATCGGAAAGGGCGTCACCTTCCAGATGCCCGGCTCCCCCGACACCTGGGGCATGATGTGCGAAGCGGATCTTGAAGAGGCGAATCGCTTCCGTTCCGTCAATTTCCTCATGATGAGCACCAATCTGGCGCTGGTATTCACGACCTGGCTGCTCACGTTTGTAGCGGGCCGGATGCTGGAGCTTGATATGGTGTGGACAGCGCTGCTCAACCTTTCTTTGCTGGGGGTCGGTGTCCTGCTGTTCTACCGGTTCGGACTCAAACCGATGACGGAACGCCTGCGCCTGATGGCCCGCATGATACGGGTCCTGGCCGAAGGCGGCGGGAACCTGTCGCAACGCCTGGAGCGCAATCAGGCGACGATCGACGAACCGGCGATCATGTCGCAATGGATCAACAGTTTCATCGATACGCTCGATGGCACCGTCAGCCGCGTCATTCACGCTACCGGGGAGATGGACCAGAACCACGAGAGCATGATGAGTCGCAATCAGGAGGCAACTGTGGCCGCCCACCAGGTCCTGGCTGCGATACAGGAGATCCTGATGTCGTTGCGGCGGCAAATGGACGACATCGATACGGCGATGCAAACCACCGCCGAGATACGCGCGGCCATGGAACTTGCCGTTGACAATGCCCGGCAGCAATTCAGCCTCGTGCAGCAGCGGACGCAGGGCATACGCGCCTCAATCGAGCAGTCGTCGCAAACCATCAAGCGCCTCAGCAGCAGCACCGAGGAGATCGGGAAGGTTGTCATGGTGATCGACGCCATCGCGGACCAGACCAACCTGCTGGCCCTGAATGCCGCGATCGAAGCCGCCCGTGCCGGGGAAGCGGGGCGCGGATTTTCCGTCGTCGCCGACGAGGTGCGCAAGCTGGCTGAACGCACCACCACGGCGACCAGGGAGATCGGGCACATGATAGGCACCGTGCAAAGCCAGGCCCGTGACGCCGTGCACATCATGGAAAACGGTTCCGTCGGGATGGAAGAGGGATTGCGCCTCGCGGAGGCGGCGGCTTCCGACAACACCGGCATGACAGAAATCGTGGAGCGCATGTTCAGTCTGATCCAGAGCATTGCCGACAGCTCCCATCGCTACGGTAACGATGTGCAGGGAGTCGCCGAAGTCACCGAGTCGATGCGCGGTGCGCTGGACCAGCTGAATTTCAGTGTTGCCAGGGCAAGGCAGACGTCTTTAAGGCTTCAGCACCTGTCGAGTCAGTTCCAGGTAACGCAATTGCAGGCGCGTCCTGCCGTTTGAGACACGAACTCTTGTCGATGCCCGCCACATTGAGTACCGGATTGAATGTTTCCGCGAATGAGCCAACAAGCATGTACGTCAATCCCAGCCTGCAGGCCAAGCTCGAAAACAGCGAGCGCATGCTCAAGGCACTTCTCAACAATCTGGACGGCATGGTGTATTGCTGTCTCTATGATGCCAAGTGGACGATGGTGTTCGTCGGGGACGGCTGCAAACAGCTGACCGGGTATGACGCGCAATCGTTGGTTTCGAACCAGGACATCTGTTTCGAGGCGGTCACCTTTCCCGAGGACCGGAAGCGGGTGCGCAAGGTGATCGGGGACGCGATTTCCACCGGCCGGCATTTCTCCGTCGAGTACCGCATCGTTCATGCCGACGGCGGGATCAGGTGGGTGCAGGAGCGCGGCTGTCCTCTTTATAACGAGGCGGGCGAAGTCGAAGCGATCGAAGGCTTCATGCAGGACATCACCCAGCGCCGGGAAAGCGAACAGGCGGCGCGGGAGGCCGAAGAACGCTATCGCTCCATCTTTGAAAATGCGCTTGAGGGCATCTACCAGACTTCACCTGACGGACACTACCTCAATTTCAATCCGGCGCTGGCCAGGATCTACGGCTACGACTCGGCCGTCGACCTGGTTCTTGGTATCACCGATATCAAGAAACAGCTGTACGTGGACCCCTTCAAGCGCGACGAATTTGTCAGGCTGATGACGGCCCACGGCCAGGTCAAGAATTTTGAAGCTCTGGTCCACCGCAAGAACGGCGATGTCATCTGGATCTCGGAGAATGCACGCGAGGTAAGGGATCAGGAGGGCAAGCTGATGTTCTACGAGGGTACAGTCGAGGACATCACCGATCGCAAGAACTACGAGCAGCAGATCGAATACCAGGCGACCCATGATGCCCTGACCGGGCTGCCGAATCGCACCTTGCTCGCGGATCGCCTGCAGCAGTACATCGGCATGGCTGAGCGCTACTCCAGCAAGGTGGCCGTCGCTTTCATCGATCTGGACCAGTTCAAATTGATCAACGACAGCATGGGACACCACGCCGGGGACGAATTGCTGAAGATCATGGCGATGCGCCTTTCCGACTGCGTTCGCGATTCCGATACGGTGGTCCGTCTCGGTGGAGATGAGTTTGTGCTGTTGCTGACCGGCCTGCACAAGATCGAGGATGTCTCCGAAGGCATGCAGCGGGTTCTGGCGTCGGTGGCCGACCCCTGCCTGATCGAGGGCCGGGAATTTGTCGTCTCCTGCAGCATCGGCATCAGCATCTATCCGGACGATGCGCGGGATACCACGACCCTGCTCAAATATGCCGATTCGGCCATGTATAAGTCAAAGCAGTCGGGGCGGAACACTTTCCAGTTCTATACCGACGAATTGAACCAGCGGCTGATGGAACGCCTGGACATGGAATATCGCTTGCGCCAGGCGTTGGAGAACGACGAGTTCCTCCTTCATTACCAGCCCAAGCTCGCCTTTGCCAGTGGCGGAGTCTGCGGCGCCGAGGCGCTGATACGGTGGCAACCTGCAGGCGAAAGCATGATCTCTCCGGCGAGTTTCATCCCGGTTGCCGAAGAAACCGGGCTGATCGAAGAGATCGGGCAGTGGGTCTTGCGCACGGCCTGCAGCCGGGCCGTTGAGTTGAACGCGCGGTTGGGCCGGGAACTGCCAGTCGCCGTTAACGTATCGCCGCGCCAATTCCGCCATTCCGGCCTGGTCGGCATGGTCCGCTCCGTGCTGAAAGACAGCGGTCTTAATCCCGCCTGCCTGGAACTGGAGATCACCGAAAGCAGCCTGGTGCATGACACGGGCAGCTTTATCAAGACCCTGCACGAACTGAAGGCCCTGGGCGTCAAGCTTGCGATCGACGATTTCGGCACCGGCTATTCCAGCATGGCCTACTTGAAGGATTTCCCGGTCGACCGGCTCAAGATCGATCAGGTGTTTGTGAGCCGGCTGGAGGCCGAGCCCAGCAATATCGCCATCCTCAAGGCGATCGTTGCGCTCGGGCACAGCCTGGGCATGAAGGTCATCGCCGAAGGCGTGGAATCTGCCTATCAACAGGCATTCCTTCTCGGCATCGGGTGCGACGAACTGCAGGGATATTTCTTCAGCAGGCCGCTTTCCGCTGAAGCATTTGAGACATTCCTGGTCGCCAGGTAATCAGCGCAAAGTCTTGACGTACTTGACTTCCGGTTCCGTCGTCGCCGGTGTTTCCTGCCGTTCAATACGCGGCAGGAGCGGGTGCACTTCTTCTATACGGTCCGCCAGCTTGTTCATTTCATCCGAACGGGCGTTACGCGCCAGCCTGATGACTTCCCCCGCATAAACGGCGTCTGCACAGAACCATTCCACGTCGACGATGCGATTGATCTCGCGCCGTAACAGGACGTGCAACCGGCCTGCCAATGAAAATACGATTTCAACATTTCCGTGCATTGACTTTCCTCGCTATCCATTCCTGCAATTATTCAAGGTCGAGTAGTTGCCGGTCGGGCTCAGCCCGGGCCGGCAAGGGCGTGCCTTGCGAACGGGTCACAGTGCATCCGGGCCGGTCTCTCCGGTACGGATGCGCACAGCCTGTTCGAGCGCGGGGACGAATATCTTGCCGTCACCGATCCGGCCCGTCTTGGCCGCCTTCCTGATGGCTTCCGTCACACTCTCCTGCTGGTCATCGTGGACTGCCACTTCAAGCTTGATCTTGGGCACGAAGTCCAGAATATATTCCGTGCCGCGATGCAGTTCGGTGTGTCCTTTCTGGCGGCCATGTCCCTTGATCTCGGTGACGGTAACGCCCTGCACGTCGATGATGGACAGGGCATCGCATACTGCGTCAAGTTTGTACGGCTTGATGATTGCGGTGACGATCTTCATGACTGTTCCCGTGCCTGGTCCGAATGAAAGTATTCATTCAACATTTAGCAGATACTGTGCCAGCGTAGAGGCGCCCACCGGTATCGGGTGCGCCGGATGTTTCGCAGTGATTTCGCACAGTTCCCGCACCGGTCTCATGCGCAGCCGCCACTGCATCGCACCTCTGCAGTGCATACGGACCTGCCATACCCGACCCGGGTGTCTGCTCCTGCCTGTGCAGGATCGGGATGCGCGAGTGCAAAAAAAAAGGACATCCGAAGATGCCCTTTCATTGCTACTGCGAGGAAAGCTTAGAGATTGTAGGAATTCTCGCCGTGATCGGCCAGATCCAGACCTTCTTCCTGAGCCTCGTCGCTCGCGCGGATACCGATCGTGTGCTTCAGGATGAGCAGGATCACGAAGGCAACGAGACCGGACCAGGCCAGCGAGGTGCCCACGGCCCACAGTTGCGAAACGAACTGTGCCGAGGCATCGAAATCGCCGACCTTGTTGGCTACATAGTCGTATACGCCGGTACCGCCGAGCGCCGGGTTGACGAATATGCCGGTGCCGAGCGCACCGACGATACCGCCGACGCAGTGCACGCCGAATGCATCCAGCGCATCGTCATACTTCAATTTCGCCTTGAGCAACGTTACCGCGAAGAAGCAGATTACCGCTGCCGCTACACAGATGATCATCGCACCGCCGACGCCTACAAAACCCGCAGCCGGCGTAATGGCGACCAGACCTGCAACGATACCGGAACAGATGCCCAGCAAGCTTGGTTTGCCCTTGACGATCCACTCAACGGCCGTCCAGGTCACACCCGCAACCGCGGTTCCAAACAGCGTGTTGAAGAAGGCCAGGCCGGCAGCACCGGTGGCTTCCAATGCGGAACCCGCGTTGAAACCGAACCAGCCCATCCACAGCAGACCGGTACCGATTGCGGTCATCATCAGGCTGTGTGGCGCCATTGGAACCTTGCCGTAGCCTTTGCGTGGTCCGAGCATCAGGGCCGCAACCAGCGCCGCGATACCGGCGTTGATGTGCACCACAGTGCCGCCCGCGAAGTCGATCGCACCCTTCTGGAACAGGAAGCCGGCATGGCTGTTGGC
>JAJXTT010000177.1 GCA_021783525.1 Pseudomonadota bacterium | reverse complement strand
GGCGGCGGAGCCTGCAGCGACAGACTCGGAACCGGAACCCAACCCCGCCGCGTGATCAGGCTGTGAGCGCGATGATAGTGAATTCCCTCACCTGTGCGTGGTTGTTGCCGATTCATCGGCTTTACAACCACGGCCTGCCCCTTGCGGGTGCAATCCTCTCCCGATGGGAGAGGAGGCAACCGAATCGCTTCGCGATTATTGACTAATGCCTGCGATCAAGCGCATTTCCTCGCGCGACAATCCTTTTTTCAAGTCGCTGCTCAAACTTTCTTCTTCGGCTCGTGAACGGCGCGAGCTCGGGCAGACACTGCTCGATGGATCGCACCTGCTGCGCGCCTTCCTGGATGCCGGAGGTACGCCCAGGCATTTGCTGGTGAACGAAACAGCATCGCAGGATGCCGAGATCGCTGCCTTGCTCGATGCCTGCGGCGATGTACCGCGAACCATGCTCGACGATGGCTTGTTCGCACAGATTTCCGAACTCAAGACGCCGAATGGCTTGCTCACGCTGATCGATATTCCACAGGCCAGCATGGATGCGACGCACAGCCAGTTCGCCTTGTTGCTGGAGGAAATCCAGGACCCGGGCAACCTCGGCTCCATCCTGAGATCGGCCGCTGCGGCAGGTTGCGATGCGGTGTTCCTGTCGCCAGGCTGCGCCGATGCCTGGTCACCCAAAGTGCTGCGCGCCGGGATGGGAGGGCACTTTGTAATGAACATTTCGGAATCGATGAACCTGCTTGAGGTTGCAGCCGAATTCACCGGCAAGATCATGGCAGCGTCCCTGCAGGCGGACAGATCCCTTTACGACAGCAACCTGCGCGGCAAGCTCGCCTTTGCCATCGGCAACGAGGGTGCAGGGCTATCCACAGCTTTGCTGGATGCGGCGCAGCACCAGTTCATCATCCCCATGCCGGGCAAGATCGAGTCGCTGAATGCCGCTGCTGCGACGGCGGTATGTTTGTTCGAGGCGGTGAGGCAGCGGCGTTAAAGTGAAACTCGCGTAGCGATTCGTTTGCCCTTTCTCCCGCATGCGGGGGAAAGTTGGATAGGGGGAAACGGGCATGACGAGCTTAATTATCGGGAGAGGTATCTTTGTTATGCCCGCTAAGCGGGAATCAACTCGTGCAGGGGCTGTGCATCTGCGGTCTGCGTGCCAGCCAGTTGCGAACCTCCGCAGTCGCAAGCTCCAGATTAACCGACGCTTCAGCACTCAGGCTTTCCCCCAGTTCGAAGCCGTAACCGCGTATGCGCAACAGAAAACTGGTTGGAGCGTCTGCGCCATACACTTGTTTGAAGGTGTGCAACAGCGCGAACGGTGTCATGGCATGGCTGGTGTAACTTTGGTCCTGCGCGGCGGTGATTTCGGAGAACTGGAACGGGGCATCGCAGGACATGTCCGCATCGACGAACAGTACCGCACTACGCCCGAGCAGATCGGTGACATGCTCGACCTGCAACTGGAATTCTTCGATCAGTTCGGCTTGGGCAGCGATTTGGCCAGCTTGAATTCGGCGGACCAGCAGCGGTGCCAGCGCATCATCGCCGCGCGATTCGTTGCCGATGGCGAAGATCAGGAGCGGAGCACCCATCAGTCCCAGGAACAGAACGAACCATCGGATGAGCGTGTCAGCACATCGACCCGGTCACCTTCGACGTCCAGCAATTCAACTTCCAGTGGCATCTTGCCAAGTGCATGGGTCGCGCAGGACAGGCACGGGTCAAAAGCACGGATGGCGACCTCGATGTGGTTGAGCAAGCCTTCGGTGAGCTTGCGTCCGTCGATGTACTGCCGTGCCACCTGGCGGATGGCCTCGTTCATCGCCTGGTTGTTGTGGGTGGTGGAAACAATCAGGTTGCAGCGCACGATCTGGTCATTCTCATCGACCTTGTAGTGGTGGATCAGCGTGCCGCGCGGAGCCTCGATCACACCCACGCCGCGCTCCTGCCGTTTGCCCTTGCTGACCAGATCGTTGCCTTGCAGGTCGGGATCGTGCAGCAGGTCTTGTATTACTTCGGCGGCATGCAGCATCTCTATCATGCGCGCCCAGTGGAAGCCCAGCGTCGCGCCTGATGCCGATCCGCCGTTGAAGGCCAGGAACTCCACGCGAGCCTGTTCGGCCTGGGGCGTGGAGATGAAGTCGCACTGCGTCACGCGCGAGAGTGGCCCGACACGATACCAGCCGGTCTCCGGTCCCAGGCTGCGCAGGAACGGGAATTTCATGTATGACCAGGTCTTCACGTCCTCGAAGATGACGTCCCAGTAATGGCTGTAATCATAGTGGTCGAAGAGTGTGTCGCCGTCCATGTCGCGGGCACGCAAGCCACCGTGATAAAGGTCGAGCGCGCCGTCGTCGCGCACCATATTGAGCGTATGCGCCTTGAAGCGGCCGAAGTTGTTGTAGAGGTCGAGATTCTGCTCGAACAGCTGTCGGGCGATTCCGACCGATTCGCGGCTCCAGGCCACCACCTGCTCGATGTCCTTGAGCAGGTAGTCGCGCTCTTCGATGCTGACGTTCTTGTTCACGCCGCCCGGGATGGAACCCGTACCGTGGATGCGCTTTCCCGCGGTGATGCGGATCACTTCCTGTCCGAATTTGCGCAGCAGCACGCCTTGTCTGGCGATCTCCGGGTAGGCGGCAGCGATGCCCACGATGTTGCGCCTGGCCATTTCAGAATCGAAACCGAACAGGAGGTCAGGCGAGCACAGATGGAAGAAATGCAGCGCGTGCGATTGAAGTATCTGGCCGTAATGCATCAAGCGCCGGATCTTTTCGGCGGTCGGCGTGAGGGTGGCACCCACGATCATGTCCATCGCCTTGGATGCCGCCAGGTGGTGGCTGACCGGGCAGATCCCGCACAGCCGCTGCACCATCACCGGTGCCTCCCAATAGGGACGACCCTGGATGAATTTCTCGAAGCCGCGGAACTCCACGATGTGCAGCCGCACCTGGTGCACGCGGTCGTCCTCGTCCAGCAGCAGCGTCACCTTGCCGTGGCCCTCGACGCGCGACACCGGGTCGATGGCGACACGGCGCAGTTTTTCGGGATGCGCGGCGGTTTCCAGTGTGTCGTTGATATCAGTCATATTTGATCAACCCATGCCCCAGTTCCGGCGTCTTGCCGGCGATGAGGTCGGTGAGGAATTTCCAGATTGCGTCGGCGGAAGGCGGGCAGCCGGGAATGAAATAATCGATCTTCACCACTTCGTGCAGCGGATGCACCTTGTCCAGCGGCAGTGGCAGTTCCGGGTCGTTCGGGATGTGTCCATGCAACAGCCCCGGTTCGGTGAGGTACACCTCGGTCAGGCAACTGCCAAGGTCGAGATGATTGCGCTGCGCAGGCAATCCGCCATTGATGGCGCAGGCGCCGATGGCGATCAGAATCTTGCAGTTCTTGCGGAACTCATGCAGAACATGCACGTTTTCCGCGTTGCAGACGCCGCCCTCGACGAGACCGATGTCGCATGGTCCGCAATGCTTGATGTCGGTCAGCGGCGAGCGGTCGAATTCGATGAGTTCCAGCAGAGGGAAAAGGCGTTCGTCGATGTCCAGTATGGACATGTGGCAACCGAAGCAGCCGGCGAGCGAAGTCGTGGCGACGCGCAGTTTCTTGCTCATGGCGCATCCTCGCAAGTCGAACAGCTTCCACTTGTGTGGATCTGACGCGGTGCGTCGTCCAGTGCCTGCGCGCTGATCGGACGCTGGTCATAGCGCCTTTCACCGATGGGCACGCTGAAGCCGACACGCTTGGGAAGGATCACGCCGACGGGGCAGACCTGCATGGCCTTGTCGGTGAGCGATATATTGGTGTCGGAGAGTTTGCCGGATTCGGCGTTGACGATCAGGTGCTTGGTGATGCCGCGCCCGGATAGCGCGAACACGTTCTTGCCGTCCACCTCGCTGGAGGCGCGCACGCACAGTTCGCAGAGAATGCAGCGATTGAAGTCCAGCAGTATGTCCGGATGCGAGGCGTCCAGCGGACGATCGGGATAGAGGTGGCGGAAACCTGTCGCGTGGACTTCGAGATCATAGCCCAGTGCCTGCAAGACGCAATTGCCACTCTTCTCGCATGACGGGCAGAAATGGTTGCCTTCGGCGAACAGCATCTGCACCAGCGAACGACGCAACGCGTTCAACTCCTCGATCCCGCTTTCGACTTGCAGTCCGGCCTCCGCGGGCATGGTGCAGGAGGCCACGGTGCGCCCGTTGATCTTGACCGTGCATAGTTTGCAACTGCCGTGCGGCTTGAATTCCGGGTGATAGCACAGGTGGGGGATGTAATGACCGGCAGCCAATGCGGCCTGCATCACGGTCTGGCCCGGTTCGAAGGGAATAGTCGAGCCGTCGAGGAGGAAGGTTTCCTTCATTCGATCTCCTTCAGATGCGCGCCGGCATCGTCACGACCGGTCATCTGCCGCGCGCGCGCCAGCGATCCGTCAAGGTCGAAGGCGGGTGAGAACATTAGCGATTTCAGCTTGTTTTCGTAGGAAGGGCGAAAATGCTTGAGGGTATGCAGCACCGGGTTGCAGGCAGTGCGCCCCAGGCCGCAGTGCGAAGTGGT
>JAJXTT010000176.1:2438-4579 GCA_021783525.1 Pseudomonadota bacterium | reverse complement strand
GGGCAAACGCAGTGCGTTCTTCATCTTGCCCATGCGCGCCACCGCCCACTTTACCGGGATGGGATTGGCTTCAACGAACAGGTTGCGATGCAGACCGAGCAGGCGGAAATTGATCTCGCGGGCCTTGGCGAGTTCGCCATTCAACGCTGCCGTGCACATTTCGTGCATCAGCCTGGGCGCGACGTTGGCAGTCACCGAGATCGATCCGTGCGCACCCAGCAGCATCAGCGCCAGCGTGCTGGCGTCGTCTCCGCTGTAAATGGCGAAATCCCTGGGCGCCCTCTGCAACAGGTCGCTGCCGCGGGAGATATCGCCGGTCGCTTCCTTGATACCGACGATGTTCCCGATCTGCGCAAGGCGCAGCACGGTATCGTTGTGCAAGTCCGCACCTGTGCGTCCCGGTACGTTGTACAGGATATGGGGCATGTCCACCGCTTCCGCGATGGCCTTGAAGTGCAGGTAAAGACCTTCCTGGGTCGGCTTGTTGTAGTAGGGAACGACAGTGAGTGAAGCATCAGCGCCGGCCTTCTTTGAAAAAGTGGCCAGCTCGATCGCTTCCTTCGTCGAATTCGCGCCGGTTCCGGCGATGACGGGAATACGTTTGGCGGAGTGCTTCACCGCTTCCGCGATGAGCAACTCGTGCTCTTCCACATCGACAGTGGGGGATTCGCCGGTCGTACCGACCACCACGATGGCGTCGGTGCCTTCGGCAATATGGAAATCGATCAACGCGCGGAAGGCCGCCAAATCCAGGCTGCCGTCCTCTTGCATCGGCGTAACGATCGCTACAAGGCTACCTTTGATCATGTTTCTCTGCCACAAAAATAAAGATGGCATTCTACCCTATTAGCCCCGCCCTACGCGACAAGAGCGGCGCCCGTGTGGAATAATGCAGGCAACTGGAATCCATTCGACCATGCCCTCCCTCACCCTGGCCCATCTGCAACCCGGCGACATCGCCACCATCGTCTCCATCCACGCCGAAGAAGCATTGCATCTGCGTCTGCAGGCACTGGGCTTCCGCAGCGGGAAACAGATAGAGCTGATCCGCAAGGCCAGCTTCTCGGGCCCTTTGCAGGTTCGCATCGGCACCACCGACATCCTGTTGCGCCGCAACGAGGCTGCGAAAGTCAAAGTGTGCCAAGTGTGAGGACGCGCCAGGAAATCGTTGCGGGCAAGCCCGAGTGCAAGGAGCCGCGCAGTGAATGACGAGACATACCACAAAGGTAGGCGAGGAATGAACGAGCACGCGACGCAGCAATCAGGCTGCGCAGCAGATTTATTGGTGTGGACATGAAACGTATCGCCTTATTGGGCATGCCCAACACGGGCAAGTCCACCTTGTTCAACCGCATGACGGGCGGTGCCGCGCGCGTCGGCAACTGGCCCGGCATCACCGTTGAACTTCTCAGTGGCAGGATACTTCTCGGCGCCGACATGGTCGAGATCATCGACTTGCCGGGCATCTACGATCTGCACGGCTTCTCCGACGACGAGCAGGTGGTGCGCCATTTCATTCACGACAACGTGCCCGATCTGGCGCTCGTCATACTGAACGCCACGCAGATCGAACGCCAGGTGAGCCTGCTGCTGCAACTCAAGCAGCTCAACATGAACCTCGTGGTCCTGCTCAACATGGCGGACGAAGCGAAGAAATACGGCATCAGTATCGACAGCAGGAAAATGACGGAGATGCTGGGCATACCCATCTTCCTGCTCAGCGGCAAATACGGCACGGGCTACCAGGAGGCGCTGCAGGCCATCACCAGGGCATTGCGCTACCCCACGCCGGGGATGGCGGAAGAGCTGCGCAGCCAGCTCGAACAGGACGAGCACATCGAGTCCGAGATGGCGCGCATCCTCAAGCATGCCGTGCAAGTTCCGGCGCAGTTGCCGGAGAATCTTACGGACAAGCTCGACCGGGTGATGCTCCATCCCTGGCTCGGGCTGCCGATCTTCTTCGGCATCATGTATCTGCTGTTCCAGGGCATTTTCTTTCTCGGTCAACCGCTGCAGGGCTGGGTGTCCGGGGCGCTCGGCTGGCTGCGCGAGACCGCGCTCAACCCTGCTCTTTCCGGATTGCCGGCCTGGCTATCCGGCTTGCTGCTGGACGGCATCTACAACGGCGTGGCCACCGTTGC
>JAJXTT010000176.1:0-2338 GCA_021783525.1 Pseudomonadota bacterium | reverse complement strand
CTGATCTTCGGTTTCGTCGCGAAAGAGATCGTCATCGGCTCGCTGGCCGTCATCTACGGTTTGAGCGGCGATGCGCTGGGCAGTGCGCTGGGACAGCAACTGGATTGGGTGCAGGCTTACAGCTTCATGCTGTTCACGCTGATCTACACGCCCTGCCTGTCCGCGATCGCCACCTTGCGCAGCGAATCGAAGGACCTGCGCTATACCCTGTTCGCGCTCAGCTGGTCGCTGGCGCTGGCATGGCTAGTCAGTTTTGTCTTCTATCAGGGAGCACGCGCACTGGGGTATTGAGCGCGGGTAGCCGGAATTACGGTTTCTTCCAGGCTTGATCGAGCAATTCCTGCGCTCTTGCATATTTCGCCTTGGCGTCGTCCAGGCTCTTTTTCGATTCCGCGGCTTTCCGGCGATCTTCCGCCAAACGATTCTGTGCGTCCGTCAGGCGTTTCTCGGAATCGGATACATGTTGCAGGTTGTCCTTGTATTCCGCCTCGGCCTTGTCGAGATTCCCGCGAGCATATTCGACACCGACCTGTTGCGCCGAAACATCCTTGGCTTGCGCCAGGGATGTCATCGAAAGCAAAATGAAAACCAGACCGAGTTTCAGCACAGTGTCAGGCCAGCCTTCAGAACGTGAATTGCACGCCGGCAAGCACGCCGCTCACCAGAACCGCATCCGCATTCGTTGTCTTTACGGTAAACACCGTCTTGCGATACCCCGCGTAGACTTGTACCTGGGGCGAGACCGAGAATTCGGCGCGGGCGCCGTATTGCTGGAACTGCTTCGCATCGCCGAAGGTGATGATATCCGGGCCGTAATAGAACTCGCCAGCGAACGCCACTCGCCGCTCTGCCGGCAATTCGTACCGCACCTGCGCACCCAGTGCGACCGAAGACGTATTTTGCCTGGTTGGCGTCTCCCGGATCGTCGCAGCGACTGCCTTCGCACCGATACCGATGGTCAGTCCCGGCACTTTGATCTCGTCATTTGCGACCAGCAGTCCCACACCGCCCATGACGCTGTTCACGTCGTTGTACAGCAGATCTGCATAAACTTCGGACTTGCCGGCGAGAGTCGTGGGGACACCGTACTTGAACTGGGCGGCATGATTGCCCAGCCCGATGTCCATCGTGTCCGCTGCCGCGACGCCAGCCGCGGACATCAGAGAGATCGCCAGAATTTTGCGCAACATGTTTTTTACTCCTCAGAGATTACAAAATGATACGAATTTGGCGGAGGCGGTGAGATTCGAACTCACGGAGGACTTTCATCCTCGCTAGTTTTCAAGACTAGTGCCTTCAACCGCTCGGCCACACCTCCAGAAACCTGCAAGGTGCCAACCTGAGGTTTTGGTTCTACTCGAAAGTTCCCTTTGCCGATATACGGCTGGCACACAATGGCGCGCATGATACCTGAAATACCCGACGTTCCCAACGGGCATGGTTGCAACTTTTGCACTGCTTCTGTAGTCTCATGATCGTTCGTTGGAACAGAACCGTTTTCATTAAGGAGCAAAGCATGCAATACGAGACACCTTCCGTAATACCCGGCACAGCGCTTGGCGCCGAACAGAACAAAGTCCTGCGCAACACTTACATGATGCTGGCGCTGACCATGATCCCGACCATCATCGGCGCTTTCGTCGGTACCTCGATCAATTTCTCGTTCATGGCGGGACATCCCATCATGGCAGCACTGCTGATGTTCGGCACGATGATGGGGTTGTTGTTCGCGGTCACCGCGCTGCGTGACAGCGTTTGGGGTATCGTCGCCCTGCTCGGATTCACCTTTGTCGCGGGCGTATTCCTCGGACCCATCCTGCAAGTCGCCCTGCATCTGAAGAACGGCGCACAGCTTATCGGCTTGGCAGCGGGCGGAACCAGCGTCATCTTCTTTTCGCTGGCGACCATCGCCACGACCACAAAGAGGGATTTCAGCTTCATGGGCAAGTTCCTGTTCATCGGACTGATCCTGCTGATAGTCGCTTCGCTGGCCAACATGTTCTTCCAGATCCCCGCGCTGTCGCTGACCATCTCGGCGATCGCGGTCATGATCTTCTCTGCCTACATCCTGTTCGACGTGAGCCGGATCGTGCAGGGCGGCGAAACCAACTACGTGATGGCGACGCTGGCGCTGTACATGGATATCTACAACCTGTTCATCAATCTGTTGAGCCTGCTGATGGCCTTCAGCGGCGAACGCGATTGACGCGCCAGACAGCATGAAGAAGGCGACCTTCCGGTCGCCTTTTTTTATGCCTCGCGCAGCCGTCTTCGGCCCGGCGGATATTGCATCCGCCCGACACGCGCAGCGTCAGACCTTGAAGTACGCCATGTCTTC
>JAJXTT010000175.1 GCA_021783525.1 Pseudomonadota bacterium | reverse complement strand
GCATTTGCATCCCCCGGTATATGCCGCAGCCGCCGAAAGGGCGTTTGATCGTGATCGGCGCCGGCAAGGCGTCTGCAGCGATGGCGCGGGCGGTGGAAGATTGCTGGCCGTCGCGCCTCGAAGGGCTGGTCGTCACCCGTTACGGCTACGCAGTGCCGTGCAAACAGATCGAGATCGTCGAAGCCGCGCATCCGGTGCCGGACCAGGCGGGAGAAACGGCCGCCAGGCGCATGCTTGAGCTTGTGTCCGGACTCGCAGCCGACGACCTCGTGCTGTGCCTGATCTCCGGCGGCGGGTCGTCCCTGTTGCCGCTGCCTGCAGCCGGACTGTCGCTGGAAGACAAGCAGGCGGTCAATCGCAACCTGCTCAAGAGCGGCGCGACCATCGCCGAGATGAATTGCGTGCGCCGCCACCTGTCGGCGATCAAGGGCGGCCGTCTGGCTGCCGCCTGCCATCCGGCGCGCGTGGTTAACCTGATCATCTCGGATGTGCCCGGGGACAATCCGGCCGACATCGCCTCGGGGCCGACCGTTGCGGACAAGAGCACGTGCGCCGAGGCGCTCGCCATCCTGCGTCGCTATGCGATCGACGTCCCGCAGCGGGTGATCGACCTGCTGGAAAGCGGTGCGGGCGAGTCGATCAAGCCCGGGGATGCGCGCCTGCCTGAGATTGAAACGCACTTGATCGCCACGCCGCAGATGGCGCTGGAGGCGGCCGCCAATGTGGCCGGCGACCATGGTATCGCGTGCCATATCCTGGGCGATTCGATCGAGGGCGAGGCGCGCGACGTGGGCAAGGTCATGGCCGGCATTGCGTTGCAGGTGAGCCGGCGCGGTCAGCCGTTCAGGCCGCCGTGCGTGCTGCTGTCCGGCGGCGAGACCACGGTGACCGTGCGCGGCGACGGCCGCGGCGGGAGGAACGTCGAGTTCCTGCTGTCTCTCGGCCTGAGCTTGCAGGGCGAGCCGGGGATATATGCGATCGCCGGCGATACCGACGGTGTGGACGGAAGCGAGGAGATCGCGGGTGCTTATCTTGTGCCCGACACACTCGCGCGCGCCTGGGCGCAGGGCATCCGGCCGGCCGACAGCCTTGCCCGGAATGACGGACACAGCTTCTTCAGGGCGCTGGGAGATTCGCTCATTACGGGGCCCACGCTGACCAACGTGAACGACTTTCGCGCCATCCTTATCCGGGATGAGAAGGCGGCAGGCGCTTCCTGAGGCGCGCCTGCGAGCGATCAGGCAGCCAAGTAGGGGTTCGCCGCATCCAGTGCGACGCCGCTCCGGATCGGCGCTTTCATGCGGCCGAGCACGTCGTCCAGTGCGCTGAGGCATAGGCGCACGTTGCGCGGGTTGCTGGCGTGTCCCATCAGGCCGATGCGCCACACCTTTCCGGCCATCGCGCCGAGGCCGGCACCGATCTCCAGCTGGTAGTCCGACAACAGCAGCGCGCGCACGGCTGCTTCGTCCACGCCTTGCGGCACGGCGATCGCGTTCAATTGCGGCAGGCGTTCGTTTTCCGGGACCACGAAATCCAGCCCCATCGCTTCCAGCCCGGCGCGCAGCGCCAGATGGTTGCGGTGATGGCGCTCCCAGGCGTTCTCGAGCTCTTCCTCCTGCAGCATCACCAGCGCTTCGTGCAGGCCATACAGTGCATTGATCGGTGCGGTGTGGTGGTAGGCGCGCTTGGTCGCGCCGCCCCAATAGCCCATCACCAGGTTGAGGTCCATGAACCAGCTCTGGATCTTGCCTTTACGGTTCTTGATTCTTTCCTGCGCTTCGGGGCTGAAGCTGACGGGCGACAGCCCGGGCGTGCACGACAGGCATTTCTGCGTGCCCGAATAGATCGCGTCGATGTTCCATTCGTCGACCTTGACCGGCGAACCGCCCAGCGAGGTGATCGCGTCGACGATGACCAGGCATCCGTGCCGGTGCGCGACTTCGACCAGCGTCTTCGCATCGGACAGTGCCCCGGTGGAGGTCTCCGCATGCACGAAAGCGACTGCTTTGGCATCCGGGTTGGCTTTCAGCGCATCCTCCAGTTTTTGCGGATCGACCGCGCGCCCCCAGTCGTCCTGCACCATCACCGCGATGCCGCCGCTGCGTTCGACGTTCTCCTTCATGCGTCCGCCGAACACGCCGTTCTGGCACACGATGACCTTGTCGCCCGGCTCGACCAGGTTCACGAAGCAGGTCTCCATGCCCGCCGATCCGGGCGCGGAGACCGGCATGGTCAGTTCGTTTTCGGTCTGGAACGCGTATTTCAGCAGAGATTTCATTTCATCCATCAGGTCCACGAACCTCGGGTCGAGATGGCCGATGGTGGGGCGCGCCATCGCAGCCAGCACGCGCGCGCTGACATCGGAAGGTCCGGGTCCCATCAGGACGCGCTGGGGTGGATGAAATGATTTTATCTTCATGCGTCTGATCCTTTTTGTCGTCAGGGTTGAGGGCGGGACCGTGCGATCCGGTTATGCCGGATGATAACCGAGCAGTGTCGAAAGGCGCCCGGCAGTTTCCACGACATGGGCGATCCATTCGTCCTTGCGGCGTTCTATGGGGGCGGATACCGAGATGCCCGCGACAACGCTGCCGCTGGCATCGCGCACCAGGGCGCCTATGCACCCCACGCCAAGCTCGGCTTCCTCGTTGTCCAGGGAGTAGCCGCGGTTCACGGCTGCGACGCAATCCTGCACGAGTTCGCTGACCTTGGTGTGGGTGTTGACGGTATAGGCGGGCAACTTGCTGCGCTTGGCGTAACTGCGGCAGGCCGCCTCACCCTGGTCGCCTAGCATCATCTTGCCCACCGCGGTCACATGCAGGGGCGCGCGGCTGCCGATCACCTGCTCCACCCGTATCATGCGCTTGGCCAGCGAGCGCTCGATGTACACGACCTCATCGTCCTCGCGCACGGTCAGGTTGACCGTCTCGTCCAGCTGGTCGCGCAGTCTTTCCATCAGCGGCAGCGCGATCTTCCGGATGTCGACGCCGGTCCTGACGCGGCTGCCCAGCTGCATCAGCTTGATGCCCAGCTGGTAGTTTCCCCGCGTGCTGCGCTCTACAAAGCCCTGTTCGGCCAGCGATGAGAGGATGCGGAAGGCGGTGGACGGATGCAGCCCGGTTTCGGCCGACAGCACCTTGAGGCTCACCGGCTCTTCATGTGCGGCAATGACATCCAGCAATTGGGCCAGCCGTTCGATGACCTGTATGGAATTGGAAGCTTCTTTCATATTTCGTATTGTGAAATCGATTGTGTATTGCGAAATTATAGTACAGCAAGTATTCTCCTATCAAATAGTTCAACTACTCATTCATCGAATTATGGGCGGCGAAGACTGTGAATCGTCGCCCGGTAATGCGGCACCCATTTCCAGGAATCAACTTTAAGGAACAATCGTAATGACAAGCGCATCCGCTACGCCAGAATTTTGCAACGGTATTCAACATTTCGGACCGGTTTGGGAGGGCTTTTCACAGCACGCCAAATCTGCGGTCATCAAGGAGGGCAAGTCTGCAATCGCCGACCCGCACGCGGCGGATGCCGCGTACCAGACGCTGCTGATGGCCGATGCCTTGCGCTACCTGACCCTGCAGACCTGCGGATCCAAAGGCTCCGGCCATCCGGGCGGATTCGCCAGCAGCGCCGAGGCATATGCCTCGCTGGTGATGCTGGGCCACACCAATATCGTGACCGAAGTGGGCCACCATGCCCCCGGCTTCTACAGCGCGATGTTCCTCGACACGTCGCTGGAAGAGATGGGCATCAAGACAGTGACCGACATGATGGCGCGTTTCCGCGAGAAGCACGGCCTGCTCGGCCACCTGTCGGGCGCCATCCCGGGGCTGCTGGCACCTGCCGGCCCGCTGGGCCAGGGCCAGCACTTCGCGATGGCCGGTGCGCTGCTGCATCCCGGCAAGCTGTTCCCGGTCACCATCGGCGACGGCGGCATGGGCGAGCCCTACGTGCTCAATTCCATGCTGCACTTCAACACCGCGTACCCCAGGGTGACCAATTTCCTGCCGACGCTGATCTGGAACGGTTACAGCCAGGAGCACCACTCGATGGTGTCGCGCTTCACCAACGAAGAGATGATCGCCTACTGGAAGGGCCACGGTTTCAAGGAGGTGGTGCTGGTCGATGCCAAGGAGTTCGACGACACCAACCAGTCCAGCGCCTATGCGGATAGTTCGTATTTCTCGCACAAGCAGCGCTTGGCCTTTGCCGGCGCCGTGCTGGCGGGCGTGGACAGGGCGGCCAAATCCGCCCTGGGCGGCACGCTGACCGCGTTCATCATCAAGCAGATGAAGGGCACGGGCGTGCATACGGTGGGCGCCAAGTCGCACAATCTCTACCCGGCTGACAGCCTGGACAAGCCGCACATGATCGAGGGGCTGAAGCGCCGCGCCCTGGCTCCGGAAGCATGGTCCATCGTGCGCGAGAATTTCGTGCGCGCCGGCGGCGGCCCCGCAGCCAAGACGGCGGTGACCGAACATGTTCTGGAGATGGCGCCGCTGGGCAAGATGCCCGTGCATGAATTCCCCAAGGGCGAGAAGGCGGTGCCTGCAACCGCGATGGGCGCGCTGGTGGCCTATGTGGGCACCCAGGACAAGCGT